>CAYJGE010000091.1:0-12564 GCA_964369835.1 uncultured Mailhella sp. | reverse complement strand
TTGCATTTTTATATGGCTTAAAGTAATTTCTTGATCTTGCGTCGACACAGCCTAGTGAAAATTTCTTATTTTTGCCATTTTTTCAAATAAACTTTGAAAAAATCATTGGGGTTTGCAAAGGGAATCACTCCCTTTGCTGGGCAGGGGCAACGCATCTAATTTTTCTTGAGGGAGAAAACCACGTTTTTTTGAAAAAAACGAGTTTCCCCCCTCAATTCGGAATCACGTGGATGACTCGGCTTTTTTTCCTGCTCTGAGGTTTGGAATAATTGTTATTAATATTACTGAAACAACAACAATTAACATGCCTGTAACAATGCTGATGTTTATGGCTTCATTAAATACCAATACTCCCACAAGAACGGCTGTGATGGGTTCCATTGCTCCTAAAATTGAGGCAAGCACAGAACCAATTTTTTTTATGCAACTTATCAGAAGAATATTTGCTAAAACAGCCGGAACAAGTGCAAGCATAAATAAATTATACCAATCAAATAAACCGGATGGAATTTGAAAACTATTATGATAAAGAGAATAAATTGTTGCACTTACTGCACAGGTTAAGAAAATATAAATGGAAATACTTTCTTTTGATAGATTAAAAGTTTGTATTTTGTAAAGTCCAATTATATAGATAGCATAAGCTATGCCTGATAGGGCAGAATAGCTTAACCCAATGAAATTTATTTGAGACATTTCACTAAAAAAACCTGAAAGTAGAGCAACCCCAAAGCAAGTAATAAGACTGAGAATTATCTTATAAAGTTCAAGTTTTTCTTTATATACAAAGACCATGATAATCATTACAAAAATTGGGTTTGTAAAAAAGATTGTGGTCACAATTCCACTTGGCATAATGGTGAGGGCTGAAAAAAGAAGTACGGTTGCAATAAAATAGATAAATCCAATCAGTGCAATAAAGAGAAAATGAGGTAGTTTGATGTAAAGTGATTTTTTAGAATATAAAGCCATTACCAGCATAATTAACGTGGCAAAAATAAATCTATAACTCAAAGAAGGCTCTAGATTAAAATTATTTTGATGAAGTGGAATAAAGAAAAATGGAATTAATCCAAAAAGGGTGGCAGAAATTAAAGCTTCAATAATCCCTAAGTATTTTTTCATAATAGTATCTGATATTAAAAATGTAATTTATTAAAACCTCCACACAAAAAATTGTGCGGAGGTTTTGTATCGGTGATATTTAAAAAATTAAAATTATTTTTTAAATTGACTAATTATCCAAATAAAATTCCAAATAATTTTCAACAATGATTTTCTTTTTATTTGGCTCAAAACTGTCATCATAAACGCTGGCTTGGCCTTGGTTTATTCTTTTGGCACCGCCAAGGGTGGAGTTTGAAGCTTCTGCAAGTTCTTTGGCAAGATTTAAACCATTTTGTGTTGCTTCTGCATACATTTTATCTTTAATTTCATTGATTTTAGAGAAAATATATTCCACATTGCTTTGTCCATAAACATTGACACCACCATGAATTAAAGAATCAAGTTTACCTGTAAGAGCTATTATTTTATCAACTTGATCACTTTTTATTGTAACCTTTTTTGACAAAATATAGAGAGGAGTATCAACTTTTTTCTCTTCTTCCAATTTTTTGACTAAAGCAGTTAATTCTTCTTGAGTAAGTTCACGATTTGATTCATTTTGTGGCATTGAACTTTGTACATTCATATCCCCATAACTGCCTGCCATTTCCATGCTGTTTTTTAGGGCAAGATTTGAACGTAGAGCCATTCTGTCTTCAGGTATATTTTCCTTGTCATAGGAAAGTCTTGGTTGAGAAATAAATATTTCAGAATCACTAAAGCCATTTTCTTTTAGTAAATTAATAATTAAATTTGTGTCATTATCCATTTTTTGGGCAACTTTATCAAGTTCATAGCCTCTTATAATATAAGAAATGGGATAAATTGCCTTATCTGCATAAACTTCTTTTTCTGAAATACCTTTTATACTAATTGTTTTATCCATTTTGATTTGCTTAAGGTTACTTTTACTAAGGTTGGATCCAAGTCCCCAAAGTCCAAAGAGTAAGCATAATCCTAAAATAAGACTTGCAAGAATAGTTTTACAACCACATTCCATAAATACTCCTAAATTTTTTAATATTTGGCTTCAATTTCTCTTGCTTGAGCTTCCACATTGTCTTTAAAAGCTTGTCTTTCTTTTTTGAGAGCCAAAGCAATTTCTTCATTTTGTAATGCCAGGATTTGGGCAGCCAAATAGGCAGCATTTTTTGCTCCTGCTTTATCAAGGGCAACTGTTGCCACCGGAAATCCCGGAGGCATTTGTACTGTGGCAAGAAGGGCATCCATTCCATTTAGGGCTGAACTGTTGACAGGTATGCCAATGACGGGTTTGGTTGTTCTGGCTGAAACGGCACCTGCCAAATGGGCAGCCATTCCGGCAGCACAAATAAAGACTTGGCAACCATCTGTTTCAAGTTCATCAATTAATTTTTCGGTTCTTTCAGGTGTTCTGTGGGCTGATGAAACAGTAAATTTAAAGGAAATTCCTAATTTTTTAAGAACTTCAACACAAGGGCTGACTGTGCTTTCATCTGAAGCTGAACCCATGAAAATTGCAACTTGCGGCATGTTTATCTCCTAATAAGTTAATTGTTTATTAAGGAAGCACTGATTAATTTCGTAAACGGAATTAATCAGAAAGGCACACTGCCTTTATTCGCCCATTGGGACGCAAAAAACGTGGTTTTTGCTCTCATTTCGGCGTGCAAAATAGTCATTTCATGTCTATTTTTTAAGGAAACGCTTGTACAATTTTTATGAAAATTCAAAATTTAGATTTAATCAGCGTTTCCTTAAAAAAATAAAACAGTAAATTAATAAATTACAAATTCTCGAGACGTTTAATCCCTTTATCACCAATATCACGACGATAATAGGCATGATCCATTTTTATTTTTTCAAGGGCTGAATAGGCTTTTTTCTTAGCTTCTTGTAAGGTTGTTCCAAGGGCAGTTATGCATAAAATTCGACCGCCATTGGCAAGGGTTTTTTGATTTTCAAACTTTGTACCTGCTTCAAAAACCATGACATCTTCCATGCTTTTTGCTTCTTCAATTCCTTGAATTTCCATATCTTTAGGATAGGTTTCAGGATAACCCTTGGCTGTATATACAACGCCTAGGGCAGATTTTGAAGTGATTTTCAGTTCAATATTGTCTTGAACTAATCGTCCGTTTACGCAGGCTTGCATTATTGGCAAAATATCATTTTCAAGTCTCATTAATAGGGGTTGACATTCAGGATCACCAAAGCGGACATTATATTCCAAAACCTTCGGTCCTTGTTTTGTCATCATGAGTCCTGCATAAATAATGCCCTTAAATGGTGTGCCTTGTTTAGACATTTCTTTTAGCAAAGGGCGAACTGTAATATCAGCCAGTTTTTCAAGTTCAGCATCTTGGGCAAGGGGAGCAGGGCTATAGGCACCCATTCCGCCTGTGTTGGCGCCTGTGTCATTTTCTCCCACGGCCTTATGATCTTGGGAGGAGGGTAGAGCAAGGGCATTTTCACCATCGCAAAAACAAATTAATGAAAGTTCTTCACCTTCGAGAAATTCTTCAATAATGATGGTAGTTCCGGCATCACCAAATTTCTTTTCTTCCATCATTAATTTAATACTTTGAATAGCTTCTTCCTTGGTTTGGGCAATGATTACCCCTTTGCCTGCTGCCAAGCCGTCGGCTTTCACTACTAAAGGAGTATTATGTTTTTCAACAAATTCAATAGCTTCTTTAGGTTTAGTAAAAACTCCATAGGCAGCAGTGGGAATATTTGCATTTTCCATGGCTTTTTTTGAAAATGATTTACTGCCCTCAAGCCTTGCGCAAGCTTTGCTTGGGCCAAAGCAAGGAATATTTTCTTTTGCCATGGCATCACTTATGCCCAAGGTTAATGGAAGTTCAGGCCCCGGAATGACAAAATCAATGTTTTTTTCCTTGGCAAATTTGACCAAGCCATCAATGTCACTGTCTTTAATTGGAACATTATATTGTTTTGTTCCTCCATTTCCAGGGGCGACAAAAATTTCCTCTGTCAATGGGCTTTGAGCAATTTTCCAAGCCAGGGCATGCTCTCTGCCTCCTGATCCAATTATTAATATTCGCACATTTTCTCCAAATATTATTTTCTAGTAATTATATGTAAAAATATCAACTTTATATTTTTATACTAATATTAAAGCGTGTCCTGTAATTGTTGAGTTTTTTATTGAGGGGGAACATATTTTAATTATTATAAGTTCCCTTTAAGGTATAGGAAGCTAAAACATGCCCTTCCATTTTTTTATACATTTCATTCATATAAAAGCCATTTTTTAAATCTAGCATACAATCCAAAGCATAAACATGCATTTCATAGACATGGGGTTCATTCGGTGGAGCCATTCCCCCATAAAAACTTGCAAGTTCAATGCTTTGCTTTCCACCTTGCAAACTGATATAAGAGTTGCAACCTTGAATAAAGTCAGTGGCAGTTTGACTTTCATTTTCCAAAACTTCGGTTCTGGTAAGGTTGGCAACTGTCCAGTGAATCCATGAAAAACCACAAACAGGCACAGCATCTTTATCTTCATACATTATTGCAAAGCTTACTGTTTCTTTGGGAGCATTTTCAATTTTAAAAGGTAAAGAATAGGTTGCCATTCCGTGCTCGTTAAAATGTTTGCCATGTTTTCCATATTTTTCATCAATCAGCCCATTAATTATTCCACTACTTGTTACAATCATAATCTCTCCTGTTTGTTCTGTTAAATTATAATGTTACTTTTTTGTTATGGATGCAAAGGCATTGTGTCCATGAATTGATTCATAGCTTTCTACTTCCACATTATACCATTTTACATGCTCATGATTTTCAAGTTTATTGGCAACTTGCCTGACAACATCTTCCACAAAACAAGCATTGGCATAGGCTTGTTCCGTTACAAATTTTTCATCTTCTCGCTTTAATATGGCATAAATGGGTGCTGAACCACAAGATTCCGCCATATTGATAAATTCTTCAAGCCATGAAAAGCGATTCAATATGATTTTCATTTTAATCATGGTGCGTTGACCGTGGGCACCGGCTTGGCTTATGGCTTTTGAACAGGGGCAAACTGTGGTAACCGGAACTTTAATTTCTATCATAAAAGAATAGTTATGGTTATTTTTATCAAGTTCACCTGTAAAAGAGCAATCATACATTACTTTTGCTTTTGCTTTGGAAACAGGTGCCATTTTTGTTATAAAATAAGGGAAATTAAAACAAATTATGGCCTTTTCGGCATGTAGTTTGTGGCAGATGTGAGCCAATAATTCTTTAAATGATGGATAGTCAAGTTTTTCATTGGTGTTTTGTCTAAATTGTTCTAAGGCTTCAATAAAGCGACTCATATGTGTCCCTTTAAATTCGGCAGGCAAGTCAACACCCATTTCCACATTGGCAACCGTATGTTGAAAGGAATTTTCTAAATCTTTTACAATAATAGGCATTTGAAAGTTTTTTATTCCCACTCTGTCAATGGCAAGGGCAAGGCTGGACGGTGAGTTTTGAACATCTTCTAAACTTATGGAACCTGTATTTAGGTTTGTATTTGGTTTTTCTTTTTCATTACTCATGATTTATTTCCTTAAAAACCTGTTGCTAATTTGGATTATCTTTGTTTAAATTTTATAAAGGTGAATTTAAATTTTGTAAATTTTTTTTACTCTGTTCAATATCTTTTTTTATTTGCATACTAAGTTCTGTAATGGAATTAAATTTTTTCTCATCTCTTAAAAATTGTAAAAATTGGATTTGGATATTTAATCCATAAATGTCTTCATTAAAATCAAAAATAAAGGTTTCAATGCTTTTTTTTTGATTATCAAAAGTTGGATTGTATCCAATATTGGTAATGCTATTAAAAACCTTATTTTGGTATTTTTCAGATAAAATTTGTGTTCTGGTAAGGTAAACGCCATTTTTAGGAACTATAAAGGAGTCTTCCAAAATATTGGCTGTGGGAAAGCCCAACAAATCCCCTCCTCTTTTGGCCCCATGCACAACCAATCCATATATGGAAAAATAAGTTCCAAGCATGGCTTTGGCAAGTTCAATTTCGGCATTTGCCAAAGCAAGCCTGATATTTGTTGAGCAAATGATTAAACAGTGTTTATTACTGATATATTTAGCTGTATTTGCATATTGATTTGTAAAATTGATTTTAGAATTTAAACAAATTGCCGGTAATTGGTAAACACAAAATCCAAGTTTTTTACCCATCTTTTTTAATTGGCTAAAGTCCACCCTATCATGTCCCATTTTAAAATCATGCCCAATGAATAATATTTTTAAATTGTAATTTTCTATTAAATTAAGACAAAATTCTTCGCAGCTAAGCTTGGCAATTTCTGTGTTAAAAAAAATAATATTTATTTGGCTTGGATTTAATTTTTTAATGGACAAAAATCTATGTTCATCTGTTGAAATTTGAGAAATTTGTCTGGAATTAAGAATGGTTGCAGGATGTGGTGAAAATGTCAGGATTTGATCATTAAAGATTGCTTTGGGACTGATTTGAAATTTTTCGATAATAAATTTAAAATCTTGTGCAAAATCTTTATTTTCTTTTAAAAAATTTTCTCTAAAATCTAAATTTTTGGCAAAAGAACAAAGGGTGTTAATTAATGTTTGATGTCCTACGTGTACACCATCAAAATTACCTATGGTTATGATTGAGGGTGCTTTTGTTTGACTTTGGGAATGGGGGTGAGACGAGGCTTGGATTGAATAAGGCATGGATAAAAAACTCCAAAATATGACCAAATTTAAATATGTTAAAATTATAAATTAAATTTTTTATCCCTAAAAATAGGCTTACCGGGCTTTTTTAGTAAATTTTAATTGGTAAATTTTAATTTTCTACAAAAATCATTCAATATGTTATAAACCTTGTTTGGTCAAGTAAAATTAAATAATGAAAATTGTTTTTTTCTTGAAACATACTATAATAGTGTTTGGATATATATGTTTGGCCTCATAGTGTAATTGATAGTATAATTGCCTAAAATCATAAAGAGTTTATTTTTATAAAAATCAAAATTATGAATTAAGTTTTAAGATTTATATTTTAAAATATTAAATTTGATTTAGGATAATTTATTAATTATCATATTTAAAATATTTTTATACTAATAAAAATGCTGGTAATTATATTATAAGTCTGATATAGATTTTTTACAAATTAATTTGAACATGAAATTTTATTATGAGGTAACTATGAATATTTGTACACATATTGAGAAAATAAAAAAATGTTTAGAGTATTTAAGGGCTCATGAGAATATAGGTGAGCACATGTTAATGATTAAAGCTTTGACGTATTTAATAGATAATATTGAAGAGGTGGATAAGTATATCCCCTATGATTGTCATTTTGCCTCTCATCTTTTAAACATGTTTAAAAAGTCTAAGGTTGAACTTGAAGATTGTCATTTGTTACAGGAAAATTTGATTTTGATTTTTAGGGCAAAATTAATCAAAGTCGGAAAAAAGAATATGAGTAAAATAGAACTGGAACTTTTAAGGGATTTTGAAGATAAACTAAAAGAAGAAGATTATAATAGTTCTATTGCGCTGTGGTATTATTTAAAATTACCGATTCTCATTCATAAAGAAAAATTTGAAACTGAATATGTGGGAAAAGGCTGGAAAAAATGGTGGCGATATCAATTAAAAAATGTTTAAAAAAAATTCATACTGAAACATAAATAATTTTTATGAAATTATAAATATTAATTTCAGTCAAATTATCAGTAAAATTACTGAAGATAGCTTTTATCATAGATTTAATTTTAAAAAAAATGTTTCTACCATGGTTAAAAATGCACTTGACAGAACCTAAGCTTTAAATTTATTTATAGATGAACGTTTTTAAATGATGTCAAAGGTAAAATTATTATCAAAGAATTTGGTAAATTTATTAATTTTTAACTGAGGAGTATATTTTGGACGGTGATTCGCATAGTTCACTTTGGTCAAAAATTGCACGATTGTTTGCATCTAAAAATGGTGATCATCTTGAACAGACCATCATGGATGCCCAAAAAGATGGGGAAGTGGAAGCTGAAGAAAGTCATATGTTGCTTTCTATTTTAAAATTAAGTGAAACTCAAGTACAGGATATTATGACACCGCGGACCGATATTGAATTTATTTCAAGCGGCGTTTCAGTGCTTGATGCTGCACGTATCATATTAAAATCAGGTCATTCTCGTTTCCCTATTTATGAAGATACTAGAGATAATATTATTGGCATTGTTTATGCTAAAGACTTGCTTTCTTATTTAACATCAGATGATGATACAAAAAAGCATACCATTGTCGATAGTATGATGCGTGAGCCTTATTTTATTCCCGAAACAAAAATTTGTGCCGATCTTTTACAAGAATTTCGGTCAAGAAAAAATCATCTGGCAATTGTGATAGATGAATATGGCGGAACAAGCGGATTAATCACAATTGAAGATTTACTTGAAGTCATTGTCGGGGATATTGAAGATGAACATGATGCTCCAAAAGAAGACGACATTATCAAGGTAAGTGATACAGAACTTATTATTATTGGCAGAACTTATCTTGAGGATTTGGCTGAGTATAATATAAATCTGGAATCCGATGAAATGGATACAATTGGTGGATTTTTAAGCTTACACGCAGGGCATGTTCCGCAAAAAGATGAAACATTCCGATTTAATAATTGGAAATTTACTGTATTGAGTGCAGATGCAAAACAAATTCACAAGGTTTCGGTAATAAAAATTGATGAACTAGTGAAGCAAGATGATTAATCAAGATAATATTATATTATTGGCAGATATTGGCAATACTTCTATTAAGCTTGGCTTGTCACAAAATGATGAAATAGTTCATTCTTTTGTTTTGCCAAGTCGTGCTCATTATTCACTTGACAGTCTTGGATTATTGCTAAGACAAATACTGTCTGTTGTAAAAATAAAACAAATTACCCATAGTTTTATTTGTTCTGTTGTGCCTGAGCTTTCAAGTATTTATATTAAGGCATGTGAGAAATTTCTGGGGATACGTGTTTTTAATTTTCCGACTGATTTTAAAATCTCTATTAATAATTTATATAATAATCCACATGAAGTTGGCGCAGATAGGTTAATGGCTGCCTATGCCGCAAGACAACTTTATCCTAATTTTCCCGGTATAATTTCTGTAGACTTTGGAACTGCAACTACTTTTGATTGTATTGCCGATAATGATTATTTGGGTGGTTTGATTTGCCCCGGTCTTTTGACATCACAAAATGCTTTGGCAAAAGAAACTGCAAAACTACCTCAAATTAATCTTGAGGTAAAACAAAATGAAATTATTATTGGCAAAGACACGGTCACAAGTATTAATCATGGTTTTATTTTTGGATTTGTGGCAATGACAGACGGTCTTTGCGAAAAACTTAAACTACAATTACCAAAACCGGTTAAAATTATTGCAACCGGTGGCTTTGCAAAAGAAATATCAAAACTTGGATCCTGTATAGAAGATGTGTTACCAAATTTGATTCTTGAGGGATTAAAACTGGCAGGAAAAAATATTTTAAAATAATAAGGAATGGTTATGAGTACAATTACATCTATTTGGGCAAGAGAAATTTTAGATTCAAGAGGAAATCCTACAGTTGAAGTTGAAGTTGGCCTTGAATCAGGCATTGTGGGCAGAGCTGCTGTTCCCTCAGGGGCTTCAACAGGTTCTCGTGAAGCTATGGAACTTCGTGATGGAGACAAAGCTCGCTATAAAGGCAAAGGGGTGAGCAATGCCGTTACCAATGTTAATGGTGAAATTGCAGAAGCTTTGGTTGGTTTGGATGTTTTAAAACAAGTTCAGATTGACAATACTCTGATTGATTTGGACGGAACAGATAATAAATCACGTCTTGGAGCTAATGCCATGCTTGGCGTATCGCTTGCTGCAGCAAGAGCTGCTGCCGAATATGTAGGGCTTCCATTATATCAATATATTGGCGGAATAAATTCAAAAGTTATGCCTGCGCCCATGATGAATGTAATAAATGGTGGATCTCATGCTCCAAATAACCTTGATATTCAAGAGTTCATGATCATGCCAATAGGGGCAGAGACATTCCAAGATGCCCTTAGAATAGGGGCAGAAGTATTTCATACTTTAAAAGAACTTTTGGACAGAGATGGGCATGTAACCAGCGTTGGTGATGAAGGTGGTTTTGCACCAAATTTAAAATCCCATGATGAAGCTTTTCAATATTTGATGAGTGCCATTGAAGAAGCAGGTTATAATCCGGGTTCAGAAGTTGCTTTGGCTGTTGACGTTGCGGCATCTGAATTTTATAAGGATGGTAAATATGTTCTTAAGGGTGAAAATTTAGAGTTTAATTCAGAACAAATGGTTGATTGGCTTGCTGATTTTGCCGCACGCTATCCTCTTGTTTCCATTGAGGACGGAATGGACGAATCAGACAGGGAAGGTTGGAAACTTTTAACAGTGCGTCTTGGGACTGATATTCAATTGGTCGGCGATGATGTCTTTGTAACCAATCCGGCTATTTTAGCCGAAGGCATTGAAGACGGTATTGCCAATGCTATTTTAATTAAAGTAAATCAAATCGGAACACTAACAGAAACAATGGACACCATTGAGTTGGCAAAAGAAGCTGCCTATTCCACAGTTATTTCCCATCGCTCAGGCGAAACAGAAGACAGTTTTATTGCTGATCTTGCCGTTGCCGTGAATGGTGGACAAATTAAAACAGGCTCACTTTCCCGCTCCGACAGGATTGCAAAATACAACCAGTTACTTCGCATTGAAGAAGAATTGGACGAAACTGCAATCTATTATGGCCCAATTCTGGCTTCCCACTTTGGGCTTGATGTGGACGAAGAAGATTTTGACGAAGAATAATTTTTAGTGGTTTAGGATTGAGGGCACGTCATTCCAATTCTTATATTAAAAAATATTTTTATTAAAATTGATTTGTGACAATTTCTTATTTTTGTCATTTTTTCAAATAAAATTTGAAAAAATCATTGGGGTTTGCAAAGGGAGTCACTCCCTTTGCCGGGGGTTTGGGGGCAAAGCCCCCAAATTGGAATGACGTGGGATTGAGGGGGGAAAAACTCGCCCAGCCGTCAGGCGTCGTGGAATGTTTCAAAAAAACGTGGTTTTCCCCCTCAATCCGGAACCACGTGGAGTTTTCCCAATCAAGAAAAATTTGCCTTAAAAATTGGATATTTAATGAAGAAAATTTTAATTTTATGTCTTTGTCTTTGTTTTGGATTTATTGCAAATGCAAAGCCAAGCATTGAAAAGACTTTGCAGGATTTGCAAAATAACTATACAAAGCTTGATAGCTTTAAGGCTGAAATTGACCAAGAACTTTTTCACAGGGAAAGTAATACAACAGAAAAGAGAAAGGGCAGTATCTTATTTGCACAGTCAGATAATATAGTTTTGGAAACCAAAAGTCCAAATCCTGAATTAATAGTGGTAAATGCTAAAGAAATTTGGAATTATTTGCCTGACGAGGAAGTTGCCTATCGTTATCATCCGACAGCCCTTGAAAATTCACAAATTGCCTTGAGTATTTTAACAGGTCAAAATAAAATAAGCGATAATTTTGAAGTTGAAGAGCTTAATGAGGAAGGAAGTTTAATTGGTTTGTTGCTTTACCCCAATGAGCCTACTTCCCATTTGGTTGAAGCCCAAATTTGGGTTAATCCAAAAACAAATTTAATTGAAAAATTAACAATTTTAGATTTTTTTGGTAATACCAACAGTATTAGTTTTAAAAAATTTACTCCCAATTTTAAAACAAAGAAAAGTGATTTTGAATTTAAACCGCCCATGGGAATTGATGTTGAAGATCGCTTTGATCAGTAATAAATGAGGTTATAAATGTTAAAAATATCTATTTTATTTACATTGGCAATAAGCCTAAGCCTATCAACTCTTGCCTATGGTAGTAATTTTATTTCATATGAACAAGCAAAATCTCAAGCATTAAAACATGCAAAACTTAATGAAGTTGATGTTTATTTTTCAGAAATTGAATTTGATAAAAATGATGAAACGCCTGAATATGAAATGAAATTTTATTATAATGATATTGAATATGAATATGAAATAAATGCAAAAACAGGTGCAGTATTAGATTTTAGTCAAAAGGCTTATAAGGGTAAAATGTATAATTTATCATCTGAAAAATCCATTGATGGTGATAGGGCAAAACAAATTGCTTTGGAATATGTTAAATTGACAAGAAGTGATGTGCTAAGAACTAAGATAGAATTTGAGATTGATAATAATCAACCTGTTTATGATGTTGAACTTTACACAAAACATGCCAAATATGATTTTGAGATAAATTCCATAACAGGTCAAGTTGTTAAATTTGAACAGGATTATTAATTTATGTAAGGTTGTTGGCTTAGCTTTTTTATCACGTGATTCCGGATTGAGGGAGAAAACCACGTTTTTTTGAAACATTCCACGACG
>CAYJGE010000090.1:0-12634 GCA_964369835.1 uncultured Mailhella sp. | reverse complement strand
TTCTGGTGGACCATCGGTGACTTGAACACCGAACCAACTGATTAAGAGTCAGCTGACTGTTATTTTTATTGTTTTTCATTGATTTTCTTTTGTATTCAAAATCAATGGTTTATATAAATTTTTCCTTGCTTTGTTTTTCATTATTTGTTATGTTTTTCAATGTTAAGGTGGGAAATAGGGTGGGAAAAATTTGGAGGCAAAATGGCAAGCGTTGAAAGAATAAAAACAGAATATCCCGGTGTTTATTATCGTGAGGTTCGTCGTATCGGAAAATCCGGACTTGAAAAAGTTTATTATATCCGTTTTAAAAAAGAAGGTAAAGTTGTCGAGGAAAAAGTTGGTAGGCAATATCAAGACAACATGACCCCAGCCAAAGCCTCAGGCATTCGAGCCGAACGTATTGAAGGAAAACGTAAATCAAGAAGAGAAATTCGTATCAAAAAAGAAGCCGAAAATTTTGCAAACAAAACAAGGCCAACAATAAATTTTATTTGGGAAAAATATAAGGAAGTTCGCCATAACCAATCATTTTTATATGATCAATCTTTATTTTATAAAAATTATTTACAAGCTTTTTACGATAAAACACCCAGTGAAATTTTTACTGACAATATTCAAAACCTACGCAAACAATTGGAAAGTAAAAAATTAGCACCTTCATCTGTTCGTCATGTCATGACTTTATTACGCACGCTAATAAATTTTGGAGTTAAAAATGGACTTTGTGAAGATGTTCCAAGGTCTCAGCTTTATTTTCAAATGCCAAAGGTTGACAATCAAAAAACAGAAATGCTGTCAGAAGAACAGTTGGTGGCACTTTTTAAAGCACTTGATGAAGAGCCGGATCAAAATGCGGCCGCATTCATGCGTCTTGCCCTTGCAACAGGCATGAGGAAAAGCGCACTCATGAATTTACGATGGGATGATATTGATTTTGATTATGGTGTTATCACACTAAGGGGCGATGTTGCCAAAAAAGGTAAAACCGAACGTATTCCAATAAATGCAAGTGCTCGTCAGATTTTAAAAAATATAATTCGTGGAGAAAGTCTCTATGTTTTTCCGGGTAAAGACGGAGGACCAAGAAAGGAGTTTCGCAGGATTGCAGAAAGAGTAAAAAGAAAAGCAGGACTACCCGAAGATTTTCGCCCTCTCCATGGTTTACGCCATACATATGCCTCCTTACTTGCTTCAAGTGGCGAAGTGGATCTATATACTTTGCAAAAATTATTAACACATTCAAGCCCTCAAATGACACAAAGATATGCCCATTTGGCTGATGAAGCCCTGCAAAGAGCTTCTGGGGTGATGGATAAATTTTTAAAGAAAAAAGGAGATTGATTATAATTTATAGGCATATGTTAAATATATTTTGAAAAATAACAAAATTTTAAATTTATGGTAGTTATGTATAAGATAGGTTGGTTGTGTTTTTTGCAATCAGCCTTTTTTATTTAAATATATCAATAAATTAACAATAAAAAACTACAGGAGTAAGTATTATGTCTACAGCTTTATATCCAAAATGGCTTAACGAAAAACAAGTTGCGAAAATAACAGGCTTTTCTGTATCTAATTTGCAAAAGCAAAGATTTTGTAGCAAGGGAATACCTTATTATAAGGTTGGACGATCCGTCAGGTATAATTATAATGATATCCTTACTTATATGGAGACTTGTAAAGTTGACCTGGTAAATATATAATTAATCAATTCATGGGGATATTATCCCCATGAATTGATATTAAAACTTACTCAACATTTACATAAATCCCTCTTTGATTATAATAAGTTATAATTTCATTTCTTATTTTTTTTAACTTTTCTCCAGAAATTTTAGATCTTGAATCATTTACGTTAAGATACGGATATTTTATACTATTTAAATGTTCTTCTAATTGTTGTAATAACCTATTTACTTGAGTTCTTTTATCTTTACAAATTTTATCAAAAACATTTTTATAAGCCGTTTCATGAGTTAATCCATTTAACTTTTGAATATAAATTTTAATACCTTCACGTATTTTTTTACTACCATTAAAATTATGAGATTTTAGTAATTCATCATAAATTTCATAAATTTTTTTTAATTCTTTGCGTATATCATCTTCAGTAGAAAGTTTTATGAGCTCTTGGTTTTTTAAAAAACTATCCACAGCTTCAGCATCATATCTATATTTCTTTAATATTTCCATGTATCTATCTTTACCTTCTTTTGGTTTTTGATAATAGTACAAATTAATAAATAAATCTTCATCAAATTCAAAATATTCTTCTTCATGTTCTAAGTATTGAATACTTTTTATTTCATCTGATGTTTGCAAAAAATATTCAGCTTTATTTTTCCAAAGAAATAAAGTTCTTTCAGCATATTCTATAGGATCAGTTTTAGAGTTACCAAATTCATTTCCAAGCAAAAATATTATCCACTACTCCAAGAAGCTGAACGTCAGTGGCAACAAGCTATAAAGTCAAATCATTTAGGCTTGGTTAACCATTGTGATAAAAATGGTGGAAATGGTATGATGATAAATAGAAATAGCAATGACTTTCAAGATCAAATAAATGCTTGTTCTTATCAGGCAAGCTATCTTGCAAAGGAAAGAGGTAAGGATAAACAAGCAAAAGGTTCATGGTCTATATTAGGAACTAGAGTACCCAAAAATTAATATTTCAAAGATGTTGACTTTTTGTAGAATAATATTAATTGATATGGTATACATTATTTTAAATGAACTTTGATGAAAATAAAATTATTAATTTATAACTTCGGTTAACCGATGTTTTATTATAACACGATGTTTTAATTATTTAATTTTTTAATAACATTTATTCTACCAAGGAGTTAATCTATGAAATTGATAGAAATTGAATTTAATAAAATTATTCCCAATCAAAATCAACCCAGAAAATATTTTGATGAAGAATCGTTAAAAAGTTTAAAAGAATCGATTCGTAATTATGGACTTTTACACCCTATATCTGTTTCTAAAAATAATGATGATAAATATGTTATAGTTTCAGGTGAGCGTAGGTTTAGAGCTATATCAGAAATAATTGAAGAAAATAAAAATGATGAAAATAATCAAATTTCAAAAGAAACATTTGACGAAAATAAATTTAAAGTTGTGTTAATCACAGAACATGAAGCAGAGCTAACTTTAATCGAAAATATTCAACGAGAAAACTTAAATCATATAGAGCTAGCCGAAGGATTAAAAAGAATACAAGATAATAATGATTTTTCACAAGAAGATTTAGGTAAAATCATTGGCAAAAGTTCTAACTTAGTTAGTGAAATTTTATCAATTAATAAATTATCTGTTGAAATACGCAATGAAGCTCGAATTAGACCAGATACAACTCAATGGGCTCTTGTTGCAGCAGCTAAGCGAAAAGATAGTGAAAAACAAAAAGAAGTATGGGATAAACTTAAAGATGGAAAAATAACTGTTTCAGCTCACAGAAAAAGTGAGAAAGATGCTAATCAAGCCAAAGTAATTACATATACCGAAATAAATAAATTTATTAAGTCCTCGACCACACAAATTACAAATATTATTAATAATAAATGGGAAAGTATAAACGATAATAATCAGATCTCCCTAAAAGAAGGTATTACTAAGTTGATGGAGCAACTAAAAGAAGTTGAAGATCTATTACATAATAGTGAACAATGTTCACAAGCTACAGATCAAGAATAAATAATAATAACTTCAAATTAAATAAGATAGAGATTAAGGTCATCTTTTAAGGTGACCTTTTTTATTAAAAAAAACTCCTATTATATGTAAAACCCAGATTAGCCTAAATAATCATTATTCAGGCTCTGGATAAAATAATAGGAGTTTTCTCATGACTAATTTAAATCAAAATTATATTGCAACAAGCATTAATCAATTTCCATGCAAGGACAACAACTTCACAGCCATTGTAGAGGCTGAACTATCGTCTTCTGATTGTAAATCTAAAACCTTTGGTATTGCAACGGGCAATGACAAATCTAATTTTAAAAGTTTAATCGAAGAAGCAAACAAAGATGCCTTAGAAAATGTTCAAAATATGACTGCAAGTATTACCACCCACAATAGGCAAAATAACACTGAAAAAACAGATAATTCATTGGCAAATGACAGGCATTTTTCGTCAGTTGAAACAAAATTTGAAACAAATAATCAATCTGCACCCAAAACCTACAATCACAGCATCAATAAGTCTATTTCAGAGGGGCAAATAAATTATTTAAAAAGTATGACTAAAAGTCAAGACATACTTGAACAAGATGTAAGTAAACGCTTTAACAAGTCCATAGCAGAGCTAAATAGTTTTGAAGCCAATGAACTTATCAATCATTATAAAAATAAGAAACAAGGAAGATAACTATGGATAATTATTATTTAAATTATAACTATCAAAATGAAAATTATAATAAAAACCCATACATACAAGACACAAATTCTAAACCAATTTTAAAAGACTTGGAAGAAAGCTTGCCTGCCATATTCACAAGACAAACAGCCTCAAAAGCCATAGGTGGACTTATTTCACCCAAAACACTTTCAAACCTTGATTCACTTGGCGAAGGACCACCAAAGATAAAAATAGGTTCAAAAGTTGGTTATGAAAAAACAAGCTTTATCAATTGGCTAAAACAAAGGCTGAAATAGCCTTTATCATCAATAATGACTATGTAAAAGAATCGCTTTATCAACTTAATTTATCAAAATATTTTATCAATACAATTTGCCAATGCAATTTATTAATACAATCATAATAACTGGTTGTGAATTTTGATTTGAAAAAAAATCTATTTTAAATATCCAATGCATAATTAATAAATTCACAGTCATGTAGTTACCCTACTGAAAAGCATATAAAAATTTTGAAATAATTTATTTTAACCGGAAAATGGTGTATTGACACGCGGTGATTAAATACCTTATTCTACGCAAAGAATACGGTAAAAATTTCATTTAATCACCGCAAATTCTTTAACTCATGTGAGAAATGTCATGGCAAAATACATTTATCAAGAAAGCTCATGGCCACATTTTACATGGGACAGTCAAATTATTTCTCCCTTACTATCAAGGGTTCGACATAAACAAGGCTTGCTTTATGGGGGTTTGCAAGGGCTTGGCTTTGATACTCAAACTGAAATCAATATTGAAATATTGACAACAGAGATTGCTAAATCTGCATTAATAGAAGGGGAAAATTTGGAAGTCAAGGAAGTTAGGTCTTCCATTGCTCGCAACTTGTGTATAGAATATGCAGGGCTTATACCAAGCTCTCGAAAGGTTGATGGTTTTGTAGAACTCATCATAAATGCTACTTCAAATTGCCAAGAGAAACTTGATTCGAATCGTTTGTTTGCTTGGCATAAAAGCTTGTTTGTTGAGCAAGAAGCAAGACCACATGCTTATGGTTCACCTATTCGCATAGAAAATTGGAGAGATGACAGGCAGGAAAGAATGCGTGTGGTATCAGGTGGATTTGGACGAGAAAAAATCCATTTTGAAGCTCCTGAAGCCAAGCAAATAGAAAAAGAAATGGAGTGTTTTTTTACATGGTTTAATCGTGATCATGAAAAAACAAGTCAAGAACCAACTTTGCTTGATCCGGTTTTGAAAGCCGGCATTGCCCACCTTTGGTTTTTGACCATACACCCTTTTGAAGATGGAAATGGGCGTTTATGCAGAGCATTAACGGATATGCTTCTTGCTCGTTCAGATCAAAGTCCCATGCGCTTTTACAGTATGTCTTATGCCATTGAGAAAAAGCGTAATGCCTACTATGATATTTTGGAAAAAATACAAAAAGGCGATGTTGACATAAGCTCTTGGCTAGAGTGGTTTTTATCATGCCTTGAAGAAGCTCTTGACTCTTCAAGCGAACGTATACAAAAAACCTTGCAAAAGGCAGAGTTTTGGAAAAGTGCCAATAAATATTCCTTAAATCCACGACAGAAAATAATACTGAATAAATTATTAGACGATTTTGAAGGCAAGCTAACAAGCAGTAAATACGCAAAAATTGCCAAATGTTCACAAGATACTGCTTTACATGATTTGAAACAACTAATGGAATATCAGCTATTAAGACAATCGGAAGAAGGTGGAAGAAGTAGGAATTATGTTCTTGTTTAGTGTGCAATAATTTTTGAAATAGGACATAAGGTTAGATGAAAAATATTAAAACAAATTTTAGAAAAACAACATAATTCAAGGTTTTGTTTATGATTCTTATTACAGGTGGACTAGGTTACATTGGAAGTCATACGTCAATAAGTCTTTTACAAGAAGACAAAGAAATTGTTATCGTTGATAATTTCTATAATTCAAGTAAAAGTGTTCTTGATAAAATTAAAATGATTTCTAAAAAATCAGTATATTTTTATGAAGTTGATTGTTGTGATAAAAAATCTCTTGAAGAAATTTTTACAAAACATAAAATAGATTCTTGTATACATTTTTGTGCCTACAAGGCTGTTGGTGAATCCGGTGAAAAACCCTTGGAATATTATGCAAATAACCTTATAAGCACGCTTAATGTTTTAGAATTATTAAAAAAATATAATGCAAAAACTTTTCTCTTTTCTTCTTCTGCCACTGTATATGGAAATCCAAAGACTGTTCCGATGACTGAAAATTTTCCTCTAAGTGTTACAAACCCTTATGGGCGTACAAAACTTATGATTGAAGATATGTTAAGAGATTTGGCAAAAGCAGAACAAGATTGGAGTATTGGTATTTTACGATATTTTAATCCAATTGGTGCCCATGAATCAGGACTTATCGGTGATAATCCAAATGGTATTCCAAATAATATCATGCCATATATTTCAAAAGTGGCTGCAAGAAAAATTGACTTTTTGCCTGTTTTTGGTAATGATTATCCCACACCTGACGGCACAGGAGTGCGTGACTATATTCATGTTATGGATTTAGCCAAGGGGCATAATGTATGCCTTCGGTATCTTATGGATAAAACAGGCATATTTACGTATAATTTAGGCACGGGAAGAGGGTATAGTGTGCTTGAACTTGTGAAAGCTTTTGAAAAGGTAACAAAGCAAAATATTCCATACAAAATCATGCCAAGACGTGCAGGAGATGTTGCAATTTATTATGCCGACCCTACAAAGGCTCTAAATGAACTTGGGTGGAAGTGTGAATATGGCCTCGAAAAAATGATTGAAGATGCTTGGCGCTTTGAGAAAAATTTTTAAAACATAAAGCAGGTGAAATTGAAAAAAAATATGGTTTATTGATAAAAATTGTTTAAAATCTAATTCATATAGAGTGTTGTATGTAGACAGTTTGGCTATAAAGTTGGATTGAAGTGATAAAAGATATTTTGGACATGCTTCTTTATTTGACAAAATTTTGAAAAATAACTAAGTTCTTTAAAGGAAATACAGACTAAATTAATTTTCCACAAAAAATATTGGTTTTAGATAATGTAGTCTGTTTGATGATAGGTATATCAAAAAAGTGAAAATAATGTTATTTACTTTTTATGCTAAATGATTCCCTTGAAATTTTTTGATGTACCTTTTTACTAAACAGTTTTGATGAATGTTATGCAAACTGCACAAAGTGGAGTTTGTTGACTCCTTAATTTAAGGAAGCACTGATTAATTCTGTAAACAGAATTAATCAGAAAGACACACTGCCTTTACTCGCCCTTTCGGGACGCAAAAAACGTGGTTTTTGCTCTCATTCGGCGTGCAAAATAGCCATTTCATGTCTATTTTGTAAGGAAACGCTTTTACTATTTTTATAAAATTTCAAAATTTTGATTTAATCAGCGTTTCCTTAAGAAAAGTGATTTTATAATAACTGTCTAAAAAATATTTAAGGTGAGTAATTATGTTTTCCAATCTTTTTCCTGTCATATTATGTGGCGGAAGCGGTACACGTTTGTGGCCTCTATCTCGTACTACTCTTCCTAAACAGTTTATACAGCTTACCGAGCAAAGTCTTTTTGAAGATACTCTTGATAGAGTTGTGAATATTGCAAAACAATCTTTGGTTGTTTGTGGAAATCCTCACCGTTTTCTAGTTGCCAGTATGATGACAGAAAAAAACATGGATATTACTAAGCACAAAATTTTGCTTGAGCCTATGCCTAAAAATACTGTCTTAGCCATTGCTTTGGCGGCTCTTTCTGCACAGCAAGATAATGCAGACGCTATTCTTCTTGTGCTGCCTTCCGATCATATACTTGAACCTTTGGAAAAATTTAAAGAAAAAATAAATGCCGCTTTGCCTTATACCAAAGAAAATATTATTACTTTTGGAATAAAACCCAATTGCCCCCATACAGGATACGGTTATATTAAAAATGGAGAACAAATTGGTGATGATTTATATGCAGTTCAAAGCTTTATAGAAAAGCCAAGCCAAGAAAAAGCAAAAATTCTTTTGGAAAATAACGCTTCATGGAATAGCGGAATGTTTTTAATGCGTGCCGATATTTATTTACAAGAGCTGAAAACACATCGTTCAGATATTTACGATGCCGCATGGGCTGTTTGGCAATCACGCTTTACAGATCTTGATTTTACAAGGTTTGATGAAAAACTTTTTTCATTAATTCCCTCCGAATCCATTGACTATGCGGTGATGGAAAAAACTTCAAAGGCTTTGGTTTGTCCTTTGGATATAAATTGGTCAGATTTGGGATCTTTTGATGCTCTGTACGAAAAAAATACAAAAGATGAATATAATAATGTTATTTTAGGTGATGTTATTGTGCATGAAACAAATAATTCCTATGTGCATGCAACAACTTCATTGGTAACAGTGCAAGGTCTTGATAATATTGCCGTTGTGCAAACAAAAGATGCCGTCATGGTTTCTTCACTTGATAAAACACAAGAAATAAAAAGTCTTATCACGCTTATGAAAGAGACAAACAGAGAAGAATTGGATTTTCACTGTACCCATCACCGTCCATGGGGATATTATGAAAGTCTTATTAATTGCGCTAGGTTTCAAGTAAAGCATATTACAGTAAAGCCAAAAGGTATTCTTTCCAAGCAAATGCATCATCACCGTTCGGAACACTGGATTGTGGTAAAGGGAACAGCTTCAGTCCTTCTTGGCAATGAAGAACGCTTGTTTACAGAAAATGAATCCATCTATATTCCTTTGGGCACTGTTCATAGATTGCAAAATCCAGGTCATATCCCTTTGGAGCTTATTGAAGTCCAAACAGGCTCTTACCTTGGTGAAGACGATATTACACGCCTTGATGATGTCTATGGCAGAAATTCTGCAGAAGCTAAAAGGAAACTTTAATGCACACACAGCATCAAGAAAAAATTTCTATTATCACCTTGGTAAGCATAATTTGCGACCAAAGACCTTCCCTGAACAATGATTATTATTACACAAAAATAAATGTGTTTTCCTCTATTGTTAAAACTTATGGAGAAAAAGTTCAGAAACTTCTTCTCCATAAGCTGGCAAAGATATAGGCGTATAATATTTTTTTAATTTGTTATAAATTGTTTTTTTGTGTGCCTAATTGGCTAAAAAAACTAATACTTTCTAAGTAGATACACGGGTAATATAAATGATAGATTTTATCGAAAAATACAGAGAACGCAATAATTCTTATAGTAAAACCTGCATTTTTAATGTGGGCTATGATTCTGGATTTTTTTCAGAAATTAATCACATGATTTTTTCTATGGCCTATTGTGACAAAGAAAAAATCAAATTTACCCTTTATTCTGATAATGCGAATTTTTCTAATGAAAATGGTTGGAAAGAATTTTTTCTTCCTTTTTGTGAAGAAAATCATAGCTGTTTAAATCGTTATAATTTTAGAGCACTGCGTAAAAACCCTATAGGGATTAAAAGAAAGATAAAAAAAATTAGAAGACTTCTGAGAAGTTTTTTTGTGAAACGCTTATGTTGTGTTGAATATTTTACCTATGATGTTTTTCTGGGGGAAGATTTAAAATGCTTTACTTCTTTCGAAGAATTATCTGAAGTATCTTATGAATATGCTAAGATGGTTTGGCACTTTAATGAACATACTCAAACGGAAGTTACTCAGCTCATCAACAGTCTTAATTTACCTGATAATTATATGGCTATACATGTACGAAGAGGAGATAAACTGGCTCTTGAAGGTCAAAAAACAGCCGAACATCTTAATTATATTAACCAAATAAAAGAATTAGGATTGTCTCAAAATGTTTTTGTCTTTTGCGATGATTACAAAGATTATTTAGCCGTAAAGGAATTAGGTAGTGATTATACATTTTTTACCCTTTGCAAAAGTAATGAAGAAGGATATTTTCATCAAGATTTTTCCAAAAGACCTTGGAAAGAACGCAGAGCAGATATGATTAAACTTTTTGCTAATATTGAAATACTCAGAAAGGCAGAGTATACAATCGGAACACGTATTGCCAATCCCTCTCTTTTTCTAAACATCATAATGCCTAAAGAAAAATTTGCTTATGTTGAAGGTGGTATAGCTTGAAACTATCTATCATTACTATATGTTATAATGAAAAAGATATTGAAAAAACCTGTCAAAGTATTGCAAGCCAAACTTGGCAAGACTTTGAATGGATTGTCATAGATGGTGGATCGGAAAAATGGTGTACAAGTATTTTAGAAAAATATAAATCAAAGATGGCATACTACATTTCTGAGAAAGATAAAGGCATTTATAATGCTATGAATAAAGGTATTTTACAAGCAAAAGGAGAGTACCTTAGTTTCATGAATGCAGGGGATTGCTACCATGATGAAATGGTACTTTTTGATGTATTTAATAATAATTCTTTTTCTGACGACATTATTTACGGTAAAGAATGTCGTCTTTTGAAAGATGGCACTAGCTTTGTTATCGGTAAAAAAAATGATTTTAAAAGTGCTTTATCTTGGCAATATAAATATTACTTATTACGTCATCAAGCTTCGTTTATAAAAAGAGAGCTTTTTGATAAATTTGGCCTATATGATTTACAATATAAATCAGCTTCTGACTTTGAAATGTTTTTTAGAGTTTTATACATTAACAATGGTTCATCTGTATTTTATAATCGTGTCATTAGTATTTTCAAGGTTTTTGATGGCATGAGCTCCGAAACCGGTAACATCGGAAAGGAAGAGTGTATGCATATTTTAAAGATTCATAATATTTATTTGGAATCCATATGGCAAGAAATAAAACATTGTAACCTTTCATCGTTTTATCAATATATTTTAAAACGGTTTTTATTTACTAAATTAGCCCAAATTACTCCTTATCGACCTTTAAGACGTAAAATACGTAATCTTTGGAAAAAATAATTAATTACTTTTAAATGTTATCTCAATTGGCTAAAAGGAGCTTTTAATGAAGAGTGCGTTTACTTTCATGAAGTTTTCCATAAAAAATAAAATGAAAGCAGGCTGGTACAAGCTTTTAAGCTATGTGAGTTTTGGAAAGTTAAAAAGACGTTTTACCAAAAAATTTTATAAATTTAAAGAATTATCTATTCAACCTCATATTGAAATAGTTCAAAAACAACATGAGGATAAAGTTATAATCAAGATAGTTCAAAAATTTATTTATAATCTAGAAGATGACATTAAAAACATACAGCAAGATTGCCGCACGCACGACCTAAACAGTCATTGTCATGACAATCTGGAAAAAATACAACAAAAAATAACTGAATTTAATGTTTTATTGCAAGAAAAAAAATATCTACGACACCTTTGTTTCTTTCTATGTCAAGCAATCAAAGCGATAAAAAAACTTCATTATCCTTCTTTTCTCCAAGTAAAGAAAAAATTTGCCCTTTGTGTCATGCTACTGCCTTAAAAGTATTTGAAGAAAAAATTTTTACGAAATATAAAGCAGAGTATTTTTTTTGCGAAAATTGCCAATTTTTACACGTTGATTCCCCTACATGGCTTGACGAAGCATATCAAGAACCTATAAACAAAGAAGATACAGGCATATTGATTAGAAATGAAACTATCCGTAATAATCTATCTATAATATTGCACGCTCTTTTTGATAGTAATGCTAAGTTTCTTGATTTTGCAGGCGGATATGGCTTTCTGACTCGCATGATGCGTGATGTGGGTTTTGATTTTTATTGGTACGATGAATATACTATGAATCTTACCGCACAAGGTTTCGAAGGAGACTTAACGCAACAGTATGATGCTGTTACTGCTTTTGAGATTTTTGAACATTTAGAAAACCCCATCAACGAGTTAGAAAAATTACTTTCCATAACAAATACAATTATTTTTTCAACCGAAATTTTGCCGTCTACCATTCCGAAGCCACAAAATTGGGAATATTACGGATTGACTCACGGACAGCACATCTCTTTTTACTCTTCTCATACTTTTGACTATTTAGCTAAAAAATACAACTTAAAATGTTATTTTATTTTAGGATTACATATATTGACCAACAAAGATATTCACGCTTTTCAATTTGAAATAACGTCGTTTGGTGCCGTTCAAAATATGAAAAAAAGTAAAACTTTTGAAGATAGCCGAAGAATGGCTCGTGCTAAGAGTAAAAAAGAACAGAGCGAACACTGATATTACCTAGAGCAAAAAGTATTTGCATAAATTTTGGAAATATGTTATGTTTTTT
>CAYJGE010000089.1:0-12654 GCA_964369835.1 uncultured Mailhella sp. | reverse complement strand
GTGACTCCCTTTGCAAACCCCAATGATTTTTTCAAACTTTGTTTGAAAAAATGACAAAAATAAGAAATTTCCACTAATTAATTGTGATAAAAATATCTTTTAATATAAGAATGGAATGACGTGACATGATTCCTGATTGAGGAGGAAAATCACCAATCGGTGTCATTTTTGTTTGCGATTTAAGTTGCTTTTTGAAAGTTATATGGATTAGAGTAGGTTCAATTTTTATTGAAACTGCTCTAATCTGTAAATAAAGATGGTTGTGTAAATATAGTTATTGTAAAATATAAACATCTAACAACCTCAGGAATATCTCGATATAAAATTTATTTGACAGAATATAGTCACGTTAGTATGTATAATTAAGAAAGATTATATTCGTATTTTTAGGTAAAGCAAGGAACTAGTATAATTATTTTGATTTATATATATTTAAACAAATTTAAAAAATTATAAACCTTGCCAAAATTGTATTTTTTGAAAACCAATGGCGTGCCGATTAAAACAAATCAACCCTGAAAATATTATTTTAGAATTTTCAGGGTTGATTTATTTAAATTTTTTCAAGTTTTAATTGATTGCGTCTTTTAGACCTTTTCCGGGAGTAAATTTAACCACATTGCTTTCAGGAATGTCAATTTCTGCTCCTGTGCGAGGATTACGCCCTTTTCTTGCAGCTCTTTTACTTACTTTAAAGCTACCAAAACCTGTTAAAGTGATTGAATCACCGCCGGCCAAGCAGTCTGTGATTGCTTTTATTGTGGCATCAAGTGCCATTTCTGTTTTTGCCTTAGTTGGTAATCCGGCTTGCTCATGAATTTTTTCTATTAATTCAGCTTTTGTCATTATTATTCTCCATTTTCAAATAAATTAACCAAAACATTGATATAATTTAATTTGTAAAGTAGCTTAAGTCAAGCTTTTTTGGTAATTTAAATTAATTTCTCCAAAAATCCATGTTAATTCATGCTTATTACAACTTAAATGAATTAGACTTGAATTTTCAATTTTCTTAAATTGATTTAAAATTTCATAATTGGTTGAGCCTTGTAATTTGACTGTGAATACTATGTTTTTAACTTGTCCGTCTTCTAACCATTTCATGGTAAAGTCATATAATTTTTCAGGATAACAAATCATATCCGATAATAACCAGTCAATCTTTCCCATTTCCTTTGGTTCCAAAGAAAATCCACTGCCTTTGCAAAAATCCACATTGGGTAATTTTGCCACATCATCTGCTAAGTTTGCTTTATCAATGGCAAAAGTTTTTGCTTTATGATTAGCCATGACCCAAGTCCAACCCCCCGGAGATGCACCAAGATCAACTGCCAATTGGTTTTCTTTTGGATAATAGTTAGTTATGGTAAAAATTTCCCATAATTTTAAATAGGCCCTGCTTGGAGGACCATATTTATCTTCCATAAATAAACATTCGCCATCAGGAAAGGGGGATGTTTTTTTTGGTGATAATAACAAAGTATTATTATCCCAAAGGGTAAATCCTCCAAGATTAGAATATGGATGATTTTCACCATAAACTTGCTGTTTAAACTTGATTGGCGGCAGTTTTTCTAAAATTAAATTACTTCTGCGGAAAAAATCAATAAAATGTCCCTGCCAATTTCTTTGAATTGATTTTAATTTTTTTGAGGCATCGGTTATGGATTCAAAGGGCATGAAAAACGCTTCAAGCCATGTGTCTTGGGCAAAGCTTAACCGCCTTGGGGTCTCCTGAACCAAGAAAAATCTTTTATTTTTGTGAATAAGATTAAGTCCATAGAATTTGATTTCATTTTCAAGTTCTTGTTCAAAAAAACGGGGAGCAATATAGACTGTATAATTTTCCATTTAAAAACCTTGCTATAAAATAAATCCTTGGTAGGTGGTCACGTCATTCCAATTCTTATATTAAAAGCACGTCAATCCGCTTGTGAAATTTACTTTCAAAAAAAATTAATTATTTTTAAATCTATTTTTTAAAAATAATTAAAAAACAATATGTTAGAAAAATTTGTTTTTTAAGGAAAGGGGGAGTTTGAGGGGGAAAAACTCGTTTTTTTCAAAAAAACGTGGTTTTCTCCCTCAAAAAACACAAAAACGGATTGACGTGTATTAAAAGATATTTTTATCAAAATTGATTAGTGAAAATTTCTTATTTTTGCCATTTTTTCAAATAAAGTTTGAAAAAATCATTGGGGTTTGCAAAGGGAGTGACTCCCTTTGCTGGGGGTTTGGGGGCAAAGCCCCCAAATTGGAATTACGTGGGATTAATCAGTATATCATTAGATTTATTCTTTTATTTCAAATAAGGTTAGTGCTAATTCTCTGAGCTTATATTTTTGCACTTTTCCGCTGGCTGTGAGGGGATATGCTTCCAAGCAGGCAATGTAGCGAGGTATTTTATGCCATGCTATTTTTCCCTTTGAAAATTCACGCACATCTTCGGGTTTTACGGTATCCCCTTCTTTTGGCAAGATAAAGGCAGCAATATCTTCTCCATAACGTTTTGAGGGAATTGCAACCACTTGCACATCTTTTACCTTGTCCATTTTTAATAAAAATTCTTCAATTTCACGTGGATAAATGTTTTCTCCGCCCCTTACAATCATGTCTTTAATTCGACCTGTGATTTTAAGATAACCTCTGTCGTCCATGATTCCAAGGTCACCAGAGTGGAGCCAGCCATCATTATCAATACATTCTTTTGTTGCCCATTCATCGTCATAATAACCTTTCATGACGCTATAGCCACGGCAACAAATTTCGCCTGTTTTATTTGGGCCTAAATTTTCACCTGTATCGGGATCTTTGATTATGACTTCAATTCCGGGTAAGTGTCTGCCCACGGTTGCACAACGGTCTTCAATATTTTCTTCTGTGGTTGTCATGGTCATAACAGGTGAATTTTCGGTTAAACCATATGGAATGGTTATTTCTTTCATATTCATTTCGTTAAGTACCCGACGCATGAGAGGTTCCGGACAGACTGCACCGCTCATAATTCCTGTTCTTAAGGAAGAGTAATTATAATCTTTAAAATGGCGATGTTCAACAATGGCCAAATACATGGAAGGAACGGCATAAAAAGATGTACATTTTTCTTTATCAATACAATTCATTGAATGGACAGGATTAAAACTTTCCAATATGGCCATTGTTGCACCGTGATTGACGCAAGCAAGCACTCCAAGCACACAACCAAAGCAGTGAAATAGAGGAACAGGTATGCACACAATGTCTTTTTCAGATAGTTTTTGTCTTTCACCTATCCAGTAACCATTATTGCCAATTCCAATGTGAGATAACATAACCCCTTTGGGAAATCCTGTTGTGCCTGAAGTGTATTGCATATTAATAACTTCATCGGGCTTAATGCTACTTTTTCTTAGTTCATATTCTTCATCACTTATATTTTTTGCCAAATCAAAAATATGATCAATGCAAAACATGCCACCTTTTTTATTGTCGGATAAGTTGACAATTCTTTTTAAGTGGGGAAGATAATCTATGGATAAATTTTCAGGTTTTTGATTCTCAATTTCAGGAGCAATATCATATAATGTTTTCACATAATCATGTTCTTTGAAATTTTCAACCATGAAAAGATTTTCAGAATGGGATTGTTCAAGCAAATATTTTAGTTCATTGCTTCGATAATTTGTATTGACGGTTAATAATATTGCACCTATTTTAGCACTGGCAAACATTAATGTTGTCCAATAGGGTACATTTGGTGCCCAAATGGCAATTTTTTCATTTTTTTGAACGCCCATTGCCATCAGACCTTTTGCAAGCAAATCAACTTGTTTTGCAAATTCTTCCCATGTATAGCGAATGTTTGCGTCAGGATATATAAAGGCTGTGTTTTTTGGAAAACGATTGACGGTATTGTCTAAAATTTCGCCAAGAGTTTTTTCTTCTATTTTAAATTCTTGCATTAAATACTCACAACTATAAAAAAGTTATTTTTGATATTGAAATAAGGCTATTCGTAAACACTTTAAAATTTTAATTTACACTGATAATATCTTGTATTAACAAGAAGGATTGATTTGATGAGGCTTCCATTTAATTATTAAGTATTTTTAATTGTTAATTCATGTAGGCAAAGCATGAAAATATACTTTAGATGTTTTCCTTTTGATTGTAAAGAAAAAGCTAAGTGTGATTATTTTTAAGATTTATTAATATAATATGATTAATAAATCTTAAAAAATTATTTTAAAAATTTTTTTTTCTCTTGCTCTTATTATAAGATTAAGGCATTAATGCTTTTTATAATTAAATAAAAATTGTATTAAAGGTATTATATGGAAGAAATTACTTTTTTAGATGTAATTCAATTACTTGGAGGAGTGGGAATATTTCTTTACTCTATAAAATTAATTAGTGAATCATTACAGTTGCTTGCAGGGGATAGTCTTAGTAGTTTGATTGCAATGCTGACAAAAACTCCGGTTTTGGGAGTAGCGGTTGGAGCCTTGGTTACCATTCTTGTTCAAAGTAGTAGTGCCACAACTGTTATGACTGTGAGTTTTGTTGATGCAGGACTTATGACTTTAAATCAAGCCATAGGTGTAATCATGGGTGCAAATATCGGCACGACGATTACAGGTCAGATTGTTGCTTTTAAAGTAAAAGATTACGTATATTTATTTATTATTATTGGTGTGCTTTTCAGCATGTTTGGACGCAGTAATCGTTATAAATACTTTGGAAACGGTGTCCTTGGTTTTGGTTTGCTCTTCCTTGGTATGCAAACCATGGAATCTTCCATGGGCGTTTTAAGATCTCGTGATGATATTTTCTTAATGTTTGTGGACAATCCTTTTCTAAGCTTGATGGCAGGAACAGTGCTAACTGTATTGGTTCAATCAAGTTCAGCCACTGTTGGCTTAACCATTGCGCTTGGCATGCAAGGTTTATTGCCTTTGGAAGTAGCCATCCCCATTATTTTGGGAGATAATATAGGAACAACCATAACGGCTGTACTTGCTGCAATCGGCACTAAGAGGGTGGCAAAACAGGCCTGCTTTGCTCATGTTTTATTCAATGTTTTCGGTGTTTGTATTTTTATGCCATTAATTCCGCTTTATATTGATTTTATCCGAATGACGGCGGACAGTATAGGCCATCAAATAGCAAATGCCCATACCTTTTTTAATATTACCAATACATTAATTTTTCTACCCTTTGTAAATGTTTTTGCCACAGTTATACGAAAATTTATACCTGATAACCCCATGGATAAAGATAGAGAAACCAAATTCCTAGATCCTAAACTGATAGAATTTACTCCATCTTTGGCTGTTGATGCGGTTAAAAATGAATGTGTTTATATGGGGTCATTGACATTAAAAGGCGTTGATATAATAGGTGAGGTATTTTTTGAACATAAACTGGATCAGAAAAAGCCTCTTTCAGAAATTGAAAATAAACTTGATGAACTTCATATTAATATTGAAAAATATGCCCAAAAAATTATGCGGGCAGGGGTTACGGATAAAGACCTACTCCGCTTGCATAGCTTGGTAAGTCATGCGGATGATATGGAAAGAATTGGTGATAAATGCAAAGCTCTTTATGCAAATTATAAAATCCAAAAGAAAGAAAATGCCAGTTTTTCCGATGAAGCATTAAATGAATTGAAAACCATTTATGATATGACCAGAGAAGTTTTGGAAATTGTTATTGAAAATATTGCTATTTCAAACGAAAATGAATTTTTACAATTGGAACATGTGGAAAAACTGTCTGATGATGTCAGAAAAATTGAAAAAAACACAAGGATTTTGCATATTGACAGAATAACTGCCGGAAAATGCAGCAATGTGGCAGGGCTTGCCTATTTAGATGCTTTGAAAGGTTTGGAGCATATAGCCTACAGAGCCAAGAAAATTGCTCAAAATTTTTAGCTTGAATAAAAAAAGACCTCTACACAAAGGATTGTAGAGGTCTTTTTTTATCATGCCAAAGCAAGATATGATATTTGAAACCTTTGCACAATTCATTGTGCAAAGGTTTCATGGAGTGTTTACACCGTAAACACGACCGACAAAAGATTTTTTTGGCAAGAATAGAAACAACAGAAATTTCTTGGGCACGCTTTTGTCGTTAAATGATTGCCCTAAAAAATTTTTTTGGTGTGCCTTTTACCTCTGCACAAAATTTTATCTAAATATAAAAAATTGAGGGTATTTACAAAAGAATGATTATATATTATACTCCTTTTCAACAAGGAGTAAGATTATGCCAAATTGTCCGAAATGCAATAGTTGTGAAGTTGTAAAAAATGGATTTCATCTTAATAAACAAAGACATCGTTGTAAATCATGTGGTTTTCAATTTACACGAGATACACCAAGAGGTCGCCCTGCACATGAAAAAGCTACTGCCGTAACATTATATACTATGGGACTTTCACTAAATGCTATTGCACGTCTTTTTAACGTAACTACTCCAGCTGTTTTACGTTGGGTTAGGTTGTTTGCAGAAAAGACATATGAAAAACCTGAACCAAAGGAAGTTGTTGTGATGGAGCTTGATGAAATGTGGCATTATTTACATTCAAAAAAAACAAACTATGGATCTGGAAAGCTTATTGTCGTGATACCGGTCAGCTCGTTGACTGGGAATGTGGCAATCGTAACAAAGCCACATTCCTAAAGTTATATGAACGTCTAAAAAATTGGAATGTTTGGTTTTATTATACCGACAAATTCAAGGTGTATAGTCAAACAATCCCTGAAAATGATTTACTTCAAGGCAAAGACAAAACTGTTAGAATTGAACGTAATAACTGTCGCCAAAGGCATTGGTTTGCAAGATTTAAAAGAAAATCAATTGTAGTTTCAAAATCTCTTCATATGGTGAATTTGACTATGTCACTTTTTGCTAGATTTCATGTGAATGGTTGTATTGAAGATATTAAATCATTCTTTTGTTAATACTCTCAATAATTTAGGTAAAGTAAAATATCCGGATTAATTACTACTTTCATTTCTTAGTTTTTTGATTACATGGAGAGGAAAATCTATCATTTTAGCCAGTTCTTCATCATTATGGTATTTTAATAAAGTTTTAATTATACTTATTTTTCCCTCTGCCAGGCCTTCTGCCAGCCCTTTAGCCAGTCCTTCTTCTCTGCCTTCTTCTCTGCCTTCTTCTCTGCCTTCTTCTCTGCCGGCTGCTAAACCTATTTGATAACCTTCGTCTAATTTATCTTGAAAATGTAGTTCGTAATTCATATATTCTCCCTCCAGTGACTGATTATTTATTATTGATTTAATGTTTTCGGAAAAGTTTACAATTAAGGGATCGTCAACCTTATCGCCATTAACAAAAGCCAGAAAATTACGTCTTGCAAGATTATTTTCCTTAGCAAAGTCAAGCACATTAAAAAAGTAAATTTGTCGTCCATCTTCAAGTTCTAAATTTTTATCTTCCAAGCATATATTTTTAAAGTTATAGCAAGGTAATCCTCTATTAAAGGGGTCAAAAGTGCAAATAAATATAATAATACTATTTTTTAGTTCGCCATATTTTTGACCTTTTTCCAGTATGTCAAAATCAATGGCTGACTGATAAAATCGGCATCTTTTAGGTAAATTAAATTTATTTCCGATTTGCATTTCAATATTATAAACTGTATCTATGTTTTTTACATAAATATCAAGTCTTACACTTTTAACATTTCTAAAGGTGTTGATTTCCTTCTGATATTCAAGGTTACTAATTTTTTCAACGTGAATTCCCAGTAATATTTCAAGAACTTTTTTGCATGTATTTTCATCACGCATGAATTTTGAAAAAACAAAATCATCTGTAATATTAAGCTCTTTTAGCGGTTTGATCTTGAAAATATTTTTTCTGTTTTGCACAGTTTTTATTCCTTTGTTTTATTTTAATTCAGATTTAATTAAAAGGCAAGTAAGAAAAAAATCATCAAAGAAAAAAGTCTTAATATAGCAATTTGACTTTTTATTGAGCACTAATTATAGCAATTTGACTTTTTATTGAGCACTAATTATAGCAATTTGACTTTATGTTAACTCTTTGAAATTGCTATGTCGACAACGCAGGTAGTCGACCGCCACTGAGGTGTAAGTGCAATGTATTTGCACGTTAAACACCGAAGTGAAGCGTGCCTTTCCGGTTTGATTAATCTTTGTGTTTATAAAGGTATTGTTTATTAAATCATTTCAATTAATTTTAGGCAAAGTTCCGCTCTGTTTAATGTATATAGATGTATGCCTTTGGCTCCAAAACTTAATAATTCTCTAATTTGTTTGATGGCATATTTTAAACCAACTTCCTTTACCTTATCGCTTCCTCCGTCCTTGTCTGCCTGTTCCAGTTCCAAATAAAGTTTGCCGGGAATATTGGCACCGCATAAAGACAAGGTATGCTTCAATGATGACAGACTTTGAATCGGTAAAATTCCGGGAATAATGGGGCAATCCAAATTTTCTTTGGCAAGATATTCTTGTAAATCAAAAAATTCCCTATTATCAAAAAATAGTTGAGTGATGGCAAAGTCTGCGCCGGCTTTTATTTTTTGTGCCAAATATTTTCTGTCTTGGCTAAAACTCAATGATTCTGGGTGTGGGGCAGGGTAGGCAGCCACAGAAACGCCAAATTCAGGAAAGTTTTCCCTGCTAAATCTGACCAAATCGTCGGCATATTTAAAGTAATTACTGATTAAACTTTCATCAATAATTCCGTGCTCATTTAAAGGCTTATCACCTCTTAATGCCAAAATATTATTAATATTTATATTTTTAAGCTCTTCAAAATATTTTTTCATATTATCTGTATCGGAACGAACACAGGTACAATGAGCCATGCAAGTAATGTTAAATTCATTTTGCACCTTATCGGCAATTTCAATGGTATTGCTATTGGTTGATCCACCTGCACCGCAAGTTACAGAAGCAAAAAGAGGGTTGATTTGTTTTAGTTTTTCAACCACATTGAAAAAATTATCCCATTTTTCTCTGTCCTTTGGCGGAAAAAATTCCAAGGAATAAAAGGGTTTTGTTTGTTCTTTAATTAACTTACCTATTTGCATGTTATATCCTTTAATTGAATTGGTATTGATGTAAATATAGATGATAATTTAAAAGTTGTAAATGTTATTTAAATGGGTAATTAATTGTACTTTTAAAATTTATGAAAATATTTTTTCTTGACAAAGCAAGGAACAAAGCATAATAATCCGTCTTTGTTTAATATTTTTTAAAAATTGAATAAATAAATTTTTAAAATTTCATTGTAATATATATGATTGTTTTTATATATTACGCTAACAATTTATCGGAGGAAATTATGCCTACAATCAGCCAACTTGTCCGTTTTGAACGTGAAAAAGTGGTAAAGCGTAAGAAGACACCTGCTTTGCAAGAATGTCCTCAACGTCGTGGTGTATGTACTCGTGTATATACAACCACACCAAAGAAGCCTAACTCAGCTTTGCGTAAAGTTGCCCGTGTACGCTTAACCAACGGAATGGAAGTTTCTGCTTATATTCCTGGTGAAGGCCACAACTTACAAGAACACAGTGTTGTACTTATCAGGGGCGGTCGTGTAAAAGACTTACCCGGTGTGCGTTATCACATTGTTCGCGGTACTTTAGACACAGCCGGTGTTGCAGATCGTCGTCAACGTCGTTCTAAATATGGCGCAAAACGTCCTAAATAAAATTTATAATAATTTCATGCTAACTTGTTTATCTACTCGGTTTTTCGGTGGTTCCGAATGCCGTTTGGATTAACCATTGGAGGAATCACCATGCCCCGTAAAGGTCCAGTCCCACGTAGGGAAATACTACCTGATCCAATTTTCAACAGTAAAACCGTTACTCGTTTTGTCAATCGTTTAATGTATGATGGAAAAAAGGGTCCTGCTGAAACAATTTTTTATAATGCTGTCAATATGTTGAGTGAAAAAACAGGCGAAGAGCCAATCAAAGCTTTTGAAAAAGCCATTGAAAATGTCAGACCTCATGTTGAAGTAAAGTCCCGCCGTGTTGGCGGAGCCAATTATCAAGTACCTGTTGAAGTTCGCCCCGAACGTCAAAGTTCCTTGGCCATTCGCTGGTTAATCAACTATGCAAGAGCCAGAGGCGAAAAAGGTATGATCAGTAAACTTTCTGCTGAACTTCTTGATGCTTTTAACGGACGCGGCGGCGCTGTTAAAAAGAAAGAAGATACACATCGTATGGCAGAAGCAAACAAAGCATTTGCTCATTTTCGTTGGTAGGTCATTATGTCACGCTCATTTGAAATAAAAAATATTCGTAATATTGGGATTATGGCTCACATTGACGCCGGTAAAACCACAACAACAGAACGTATCCTATATTACACAGGTGTTTCCCATAAAATTGGTGAAACCCACGACGGTGGCGCTACCATGGACTTCATGGAGCAAGAAAAAGAACGTGGTATTACCATTACTTCTGCTGCAACCCAATGTTTTTGGAAAGATCACACAATTAACATCATTGATACTCCCGGTCACGTTGACTTTACCATTGAAGTAGAACGTTCTCTTCGTGTTCTTGACGGTGCTGTGGCTGTATTTGATGCTGTTGCCGGTGTTGAACCTCAGTCAGAAACAGTTTGGCGTCAAGCCAATAACTATGGTGTTCCAAGAATTTGTTTTATCAATAAAATGGACAGAATTGGTGCAAATTTCTTCCGTTGTGTCGATATGATCAAAGATCGTTTAAAAGCAAAACCCATCATGCTTCAATTACCCATTGGTAATGAAGATTTGTTTGAAGGTGTTGTGGATCTTATTGCAGGTAAAGCCATTAAATTTGATAAGCAAACCAAGGGCGCTGATTTTTGGGAAGAAGAAATTCCTGCCGACATGATGGATATTTATGAAGAAAGACGTACTGAAATGCTTGAAGCCGTTGCTGAAGAAGATGAAGTACTTCTCAATAAATATCTTGAAGAAGGAGATTTAACTCCTGAAGAAATCGCAACTTGTGTGCGTAAAGCAACCATATCTCAAGCCATTGTTCCCGTTCTTTGCGGAACAGCCTTCAGAAATATGGGTGTGCAACCTCTTCTTGATGCAATCACCAACTATTTGCCATCTCCTCTTGATATTCCGCCCATGAAAGGTTGTGAACCAAATAAACCTGAAGTGGAAATTGAGTGTTATCCCGAAGATAAAAAACCTCTTGCAGGTTTGGTATTTAAACTTGCGGCTGACCCATATATCGGTCACCTTTCTTTCTTCCGTGTTTATTCAGGTGTTGTTGAACCCGGTATGAGCTTGTTAAATACAGGCACAGGGAAAAAAGAAAGAGTTGGGCGTATTGTGCGTATGCACGCCAATAAACGTGATGAAATTAAGTGGGCAGGCGCAGGCGACATTGTTGCCCTTGTTGGTCTAAAGAACGTATCCACAGGTGATACCCTTTGTGACGACAGCCACCCTGTAAAACTTGAATCATTAAATATTCCCGAACCGGTTATTGAACTTGCCATTGAGCCAAAAACCAAAGCAGACAGAGAACAACTTTCAACAGCCCTCAATAAACTTGCCAAGGAAGATCCATCTTTCAGAGTTAAGGGTGATGAAGAAACAGGCCAAACCGTTATTGCAGGTATGGGCGAACTTCACCTTGAAATCATTGTTGACCGCTTGCTTCGTGAATTTGCTGTTCAAGCAAATGTTGGTAAACCTCAAGTTGCCTATCGTGAAACCATTTCCAAACCAAGCAAATCTGACACTAAATATGCAAAACAATCAGGTGGACGCGGTCAATATGGTCATGCTGTAATTGAAGTTGAACCAAATCCGGGCAATGGATATGAGTTTACCAACTCCATTACAGGTGGGGTAATTCCAAAAGAATATATTCCGGCCATTGACAAAGGTATGCAAGATGCCCTTAAGAGTGGTGTTTTGGCAGGCTTCCCTGTTGTTGACGTGAAAGTAAATCTTGTATTTGGTTCTTACCACGAAGTTGACTCTTCTGAACAAGCTTTCTATATTGCGGGTAGTATGGCAATTAAAGATGCCATGCAAAAAGCAGGTCCAACTCTCTTGGAACCAATCATGGATGTTGAAGTTGTAACTCCCGATGATTATCTTGGTGATGTTATGGGTGACCTTAATGGTCGTCGTGGCAGAGTTCAAGGTATGGACGCCCGTTCAGGTGCCCAATCCATCAGAGCTCAAGTGCCACTTTCCGAAATGTTTGGTTATGCCACAGACCTTCGTTCAAGAACTCAAGGTCGTGCAACATTTACCATGCAGTTTGACCATTATGAAAAAGTTCCTGCCAGCATAGCAGAAAGTATAACCAAGAAAGATTAATTATAAATCAAAAAAAGAGCTGAATTTCAGCTCTTTTTTTTGCATGATAATCTAGTTTTGCTTTATTCAGAGTAGTTTTAATAAAAATTGAATCTGCTCTAAAAGGCAGTCATTGCGAACGAGTGGAGACCCTATCTATAAGGTGTAGTAATCTCTCACTTAAGCAGAATCATTGCGAGGAGGTTCGCCAGAACCGACGTGGCAATCTCCTCGCCGAATCGGGAACTTAAAAATATCTCATGATGGAAACAGTCTATAACCCAGGGGCAACGCATCTAATTTTTCTTGAGGGGGAAAACCACGTTTTTTTTG
>CAYJGE010000088.1:0-12662 GCA_964369835.1 uncultured Mailhella sp. | reverse complement strand
TATATTCCTACTTACCGGCTGTAAAGTCAAGAAAATTTAGATGCGTAAGCCCTGCTATATCCCCCAAAAGAAGAAAATAGTTTTGAGGAAGATAAAAAATATGGGGTGGGTGATAAAATCAATCATGATTTTGAAAAGCTATGGGAAATTTACCCTAAAAAAGAAGCAAAAGAATCTGCTCGCAAGGCTTGGCTTGCTTTATCTTGCAAAAATATTTTGCCTAATTTTGAAGTGATAAAATATTCCATAACTACTTTTTATAATACAAATTCTTGGCAAAGAGAACAAGGAAGATTTATTCCTCAATTGGTTAACTTTCTAAAAAATATGCGATGGAAAGATATTGATTTTCCTAAAAATATCAATAATTCAAAAGTCAATATTCAAAACTTACAAGCACCGATTTATGAATTTTCCAAACCTAGAGAGGAAAATAAATCTAATTTTTTAGACAAAATATTTGCAAAAGTAAAAAGCTATTTTACCCCGATGAATAAAATAGATGAATGTTATGCAACTATCTTATTTGATGAACTTTATCATGAAAAAATGATACCAAATATTACAGAAAATCAATCAATTACTCTTCTTGATTATCTTAAAAATCTAAAGCAGGGAGGATTTATAACTTTATGAGTAATCGTATTCGGACAGGTCAAGGCAGAGTTGAATTTTTAGCAAATAAAGCTCTAATTTATAGTCTTTTAGAAAAAGGTCATACCATAATTGCTGTTTTTGAACAATTGAAAGAAGAGGGAAAATTGACCCTTTCCTATGCTTCATTTTCGGCATTATTGCGATATGACAAAGCAACAAGCGAAATTAAAAATTCAATGTCCATACTCAACAGAGAAAAAACAAGTAAAGATGAGCAAAAAAACGAGATGAGAGAGGAAAAAAATTATCACAATAAAAATAGTTTTATTTTTACTGAAAAAAGTAAACAGGAAAAATTCTAATGGCAAGTATTCATTTTATTTTGCAAGGCAAAGGCGGAGTAGGGAAAACTGTTATTGCTGTTCTTTGGTATCAAGTTCTTAGTTCTTATAACTTTTTGGTTTATGCTTTTGATACTGATCCTGTCAATGCAACTTTATCAGGTTATAAAGAATTTCAAGTAACAAGGCTAAATTTATTGAATGAAGAGGGAAATATTAATAATCGTAATTTTGACTTTTTATTGGAACAACTAGCAATTGCCCCCGAAAATAGCCATGTGATTGTAGATAATGGAGCGAGTTCATTTATTTCACTTGGCTCTTACATGAAAGATGTTGATATGCTTGAAACTTTAAAAGAACTTGGACATCAAATATTTTTTCATACTGTCATTACAGGTGGGCAAGCCATTGAAGATACTATTAATGGATTTATTTCACTTGCCGATAATTTTCCAAGTTCAAATTTGGTGGTCTGGCTTAATCCTTTTTTTGGGGCAATTGAGCTTGAGGGGAAAACTTTTTCACAATTCCAATGCTATAAGGATTATCAAAATCATATTCATTCTCTTATTGAACTTCCCTTTGGAAATAAGGAACTTATCGGCAAAGACTTGGAGCAGGTTTTCATGAAAAAAGAATCATTAAAAGTTGCCATGGAAAATTCAAAACACATTGCAGTGCGTTCAAGGCTTAATAAGTATTGGAAACAATTATTAAAATCTGTTGAAGAAGCAAATCTTTGTTAAGCATATCTTCATAAATATTCTATAAAATAAATTGTTTATAATATATCGAATTATATGAATAATATTTAAGTTTTTATTTATAAAGTATGCCAATTCACTTAGGAGATAAAAATGTCTTTAGATAATGAAATTGATATGAAAAATATTTTATCGCAAGATATGAAAAATAATGAAAAAATTCCAAACGGCATTGGTTTTACAATTGAAGAAATTCAAGCACTTATCAGTAAAGAAAATAAAACTTTTCTGCCCGAAGATGACCCAACCATGATGATTGTAACAATTTTAAATGCTTTTTTAGGGGAAAACAAAAAATTACAAGACAATTATTTGCAAGCTTTACGCACTCTTTTTAGTGAGTTATCCAAGGGAGTTAATAGCGAAATTTTAGCCACAAGCAAAAAGGTTTTGGAAGATGTGCAGGATACTTTAAAAATTGCATCAATTACAGGGCTTATGAAAATTCATGAACAACAAACCAAGCAAGTTATGACACTTAGGCAACATATTTTATATGCTTGTGTGTTTATCGGTGCTTCAACATTTTTTAACATTTTAACTCTTATTTGGAAATAATTTTGGAAAATATTGCCAATGAAAGACTCTTGAAAAACCTTGAACATAACTGTGGTGATTTGATTTTGTCGGCTCTTAACGATTTAGAAATTATTGAAATCATGCTCAACCCTGATGGTAAATTATGGATTGAACGCTATGGAAAAAATCAAGAATATATAGGGGATATTCCAATCTATCAGAGCAAATTGATTTTATCCCTTGTGGCTTCTGCCCTTGATATAACTGTAAATGCTCAAAATCCTGTGGTGGAAGGTTCTTTTCCTTTGGACGGATCGAGATTTGAGGGAACATATCCGCCAATTGTTTTGGCTCCCTCATTTACTATACGCAAAAAAGCCAATAAAATTATAACACTTTCAGAATATTTAGAGACAGGAACAATAACAAAGGAAGTTATTCCAATTATTCAAAACGCTATAATTCAACATAAAAATATTATGGTGGTAGGAGGAACTTCATCGGGAAAAACAACATTTGTTAATGCTGTGATTAATGAACTTTACAATTTATGCCCTGATGACAGGTTGATAATTTTGGAAGACACGGCAGAGCTTCAATCCAAAAGCCCAAATACAGTTTTTTTATTAACTTCTGAACTTGCCAAGATTGATATGCGAAGTTTGACAAAAATCTGTATGCGTTACGCTCCCAAAAGAATTTTGGTGGGCGAAGTCAGGGACGGATCAGCTCTTGAACTTTTAAAATTATGGAATACAGGACACCCGGGGGGAATTGGAACTTTTCATGCGGACGGTGCAAACGAAGCCCTTGAAAGACTTGAAGAATTGGTGGAAGAAGCAGGAAATGGTGAAAAAAGGAGGCTTATTGGGCGAGCAGTAGATTTAATCATTTTTATGGAAAAAACTAAGGAAAATCAACGCATATTATCAAAAATAATCAGTGTTGAAAAATATGACTTACAAAGTCAAAATTATGTAACTATTGATATATACAGTAGAAATTAAACAGGATAATTATGAACAAGTTTATAAAAAAAGTTTTAAAAGCAAAGGTTTCAAGGAAAAAATATTTAATTTCATTCTTGTGGGCAGTTTTAATCATGCTTCCCACGCTTGCCAAGGCAACCAATGCCATCACGGAATTTTCAGGACCTCTTGAAAGAGTTGTCGGTACGCTTACAGGTCCTGCCGGTATGTGGGTTTCAATTTTGGCAATGGCTCTTTGCGGTGTGTATTATGTCATGAATAAAGATGATATTTCAGGTACTTTTAAGCAAGTTTTATCAACTGTCTTTGCTATAACTTGTATTGCTTCTGCGGCGACCATTGTGAACAATGTCTTTTCCTTTACAGGAGCAATGATTTAGGAGGAAATATGCAATCACCAAGAATTGCAGTTGTTTATCAGTCTTTACATAGGCATAATCACTTACTTGGGGCAGAACAGGATTTAGTGATGTTATCAGCCTTGGTGGCTTTTATGCTTGCCATGAGTGGATTAACCTTGATTGGGATAATTTCAGCATTTGTTTTTTGGATATTTGCAATTTTTGCCCTTAGAAAAATGGCGAAACATGACCCCATAATGTCAAAAGTTTTCATGAGACATATTAAGCAACAAGGCTTTTATAGTGCAAAAAGTCCAGTTTGGCGTAAAATTGAGGGATTTAAGGTAAAATAATGTTAAAATTACAAGAATATCGCAATACAGCCAAAGGCTTGCCCGACTTGCTAACCTATGCTTGCTTAATTGATAAGGGCATAGTTTTGCAAAAAGATGGTTCATTTCTGGCAAGTTGGGAATTTACAGGACTTGACACGGCAAGTGCGACCTTTGATGAGCTTTCTTTCATGTGCGGACAAGTTTCAAATGCCATTAAATTACTTGGCACAGGTTTTATGCTTCATGTTGACGCCATTCGATCCACAAAAAAAGCCTATCCAAACAAGGACAAAGGATTTTTTCCCGACAAAATATCACAAATGATTGATGATGAAAGGCGTGAATATTTTGGTTCTGATTTGTGCTATAGCACAAGTACATTTTTAACCTTGACCTATAAACCTGAATTTAGCATTGCCAATAAAAACAATGAAAAATTTTTAGAAAAAAGTTTGGAGTATTTTAAATTAGCCATACTTGAAATTGAAAGTTCTTTATCCGTGGTTTTATTCATGAATAGGCTTCAAGAATATGAACTTTTTCATAAAAATGGCAAAATATTACATAGTGATTTGCTTGCTCATTTAAGGCAATGTATTGATGGGGAATTAAATCCCTTTGCCGTGCCAAATGTGCCAATGTATTTGGACGCACTTTTAGGAAGTGAAGATTTAATAAATGGAACAAGTTTAATCTATGGAAATAAATATATTTCTGTAATTTCTGTGGACGGATTACCTCAAGAATCATATCCTGCCATGCTTTCCCATTTATTATCAGTACCTTGTGAATATCGTTTTTCAACAAGATATATTTGCCTTGACCAATATCATGCGGAAAAGGAAATTGACACATATATTAAAGGTTGGAATCAAAAGGTTTATCGCTTCATTGACCAAATGATTAATAATCCCAATGCCAAAGTAAATCGTGATGCTCTTTCCATGCGTGAAAATGCTGAAATTGCAAAGGAAGAAGTTCAAAGCGGACTCTTGGGTGCAGGTTATATTTCAACGACATTTATTTTAATGGGGCAAGATAAGGAACAACTGCAACAAAACACAAGGGAAATCAAAAGGATTTTGCAAACTCTCGGCTTTTCCTGCCGAATTGAAACCATAAATGCACTTGAAGCTTTTCTTGGTTCACTTGCAGGAAATTCTTATGCAAATATTCGCCGTCCCATGGTTACAAGTATTAATTTGGCTGATTTTTTGCCACTATCAACAATTTATACGGGGCAATCCTCCAATCCATCACCTTTTTTTCCTCCGAACTCACGTCCTTTGGCTGTGGTGACGACAGAAAATGGAAGCAGTCCATTTTGGCTAAATCTTCATGTGGGTGATTTGGGGCATACTTTAATTTTCGGTCCGACAGGTTCGGGAAAATCAACCTTGCTTGGTTTTATCGCTTGCCAATTTAGAGCTTACAAAAATGCCAAAATTTATGCCTTTGATAAGGGTATGAGTTTATTCCCTTTATGCACAGGAGTCGGAGGTTCTCACTTTGAAATTGGCGGAAATAAGCTTGCCTTTGCTCCCTTACAAAGAATTGATGAAAGCCAAAGTGAAATGATTTTTGCCGAAGAATGGATTTTAACAATTTTGGAATTGCAAGGAATTAAGGTTTTGCCACTACACAGAAATGAAGTGCATGAAGCAATGCTGAAAATTCGTTCAAACCCTCCGATTATTCGTTCTCTTACCGATTTTTGCCATGTTGTTCAAAGTAGGGAAATTAAGGAAGCCCTCATTCCTTATACGACTTCGGGAGCTTTGGGAAATTTACTTGATGCTGAAATTGACAGTTTGTCCTTGGCTGATTTTGTGGTCTTTGAAACAGAAGAGTTGATGAACTTGGGCGATAAAAATTTAATACCTGTTTTGCTTTATCTTTTTCATCGTATTGAAAAAGCTTTAACAGGCAAGCCAACTTTATTAATTCTTGATGAAGCTTGGATTTTACTTTCAGACAAGGTTTTTAGAGCAAAAATAAGGGAATGGTTAAAAGTTTTACGAAAATCAAATTGTGCTGTAGTTATTGCAACCCAAAGTCTTTCAGATGCCAAAAATAGCGGAATTATGGACGTGCTTGCTGAATCTTGCCCAACTAAAATTCTTTTGGCTAATCAAAATGCACGCCAAGAAGATCAATATGAACTTTACAAAGGTATTGGATTAAATGACAGAGAAATCAATATCTTGGCACAAGAAGCAATTCCCAAAAGAGATTATTATATTTCAAGTCCACAAGGAAAAAGGCTTGTTCAACTTGCTCTGGGTCAAAAAACTTTAGCCTTTATAGGGGCTTCTGACAAGGAAAGCATTAAACGCATAAAACATCTGCAAAGTGAAAATGAAAATTGGCAAGACTTGTGGCTTGCTGAAAAAACATCATAACCAGAGGAAATTTATTATGAAATTACTATTTGTGGCTTTTGCCATACTCTTATCGTTTACCCAATGTTCAAACTCCTATGCTTTGACAATTTGGTGCAAAAATTGTTCTGACGTTTGGACACAAGCTCTTGATAGAGTGACAAATTTGGAACAACTAAAAACCATGACTTTGGAATATGCCGAAGCAGTTAAACAAACATATCAACAAGTTGAACTGGTTAAAAATAATATTTTGCAATACAAAAACATGCTTCAAAACACGGAAAATTTACCAAAAAATCTGCTCAATATGCTTAGCTCTGACCTTAGTAAATTGGCAATGACAACAAACAGTCTTTCAACTTTAAAAGCCGATATTGGTGCAATGGAAGCGGTTTATGACAATTTATATCCCGACCAAAAATATTATAACCAATTATCAGGGCTTGGTTATGAGTATCAAAAAGACAATAATATTATTATAAATGATGAATTTGACGCCATGTCAATGCGAATTGATGAAGCTACAAAAGCAACATTTCAATTATCGGGCAAACAACTTGATGATTTGCAAAATTCAGGTGAACTTGAAAGTCATATCAATAGCTTACTTTCAACTCCGACAGGGCAAATGCAAGCTTTATCTTCGGGAAATCAGCTTGCTTCCTTGCAATTACAGGAAGCAAGACAGCTTCGGGAACTTATGGCAACACAAATTCAATCAAATTTATCAACCCAAGTTAGAGACGAAAAAGAAAGACAATTATCGGAAGAAACCGCAAGAGAAATTAATGATATGGACAATTTTGATACAAGGTCAAAAGTTCAAGAATTACCATTATATTAAGGTAATAATATGAAATATATAATTTTATGTTTGATTGTTCTTTTTCCTTTTGAAAGCATGGCAAATGCCGATGCCGATGTGGTCACCAGAATTATCAATGAATTTAACACACAAGCCGAGTCTTGGTATGATGAAGCCCAAAAAGCGGCTATTAACCTTTTCTTTGTCATTGCAATTTTTGAAGTTGCTTATATTGGCGTGATGTCTGCCATTGGCAAAGATGAACTTCCACAAACCATTCAAAAATTTGTATTAATGATTTTGGCAACAAGTTTTTTCTTTGCTTGTGTAAACAACTATCAAGAATGGACAACATATTTAATAAAACAATTTCAAGACATAGCAGGAAATATGGTCAATTTTGAAAGTAATTCGGCTAATCCATTTCAACTTGGGCTTGAAATTATCAAAAAGATCAATGCCAGAATTGCAACTCTGTCATGGACAGCCATTGGGCTAATGATTGCCATGTATACAGCAGGATTTATGATTTTAATTTGCTTTTCCATGATTTCTGCCAAAATAATTGTGGTTAAATGTGAAGCAATTATTGCCATGATGGCGGCTATCTTGCTTTTGCCTTTGGGAGCAAGTCAATTATTTAGAGAATATGCAATAAATACCCTGCGTTATATATTTTCTGTTGTTTTTAAACTTTTCACCTTACAACTAATCATAGGAGTAGGTTTTGGATTTATTGACAATTTTAAACTAACCGAAATCAGTATGGCAACTGTTGTCGTTATTTTAGGTTTTGCCATTGTTTTGCTAAATATTTCCGACAAAATTCCTGAAACAGTCGCAGGTATTGTTAATGGTGCTTATGGGAGTGGTTCGGGAGTTGGAAATACCATGTCCATGGGAAAAGTGGTTATTGGCGGAGTTGTCAGCGGTGCAGTGTCGGGGGCAATTTCAACCCATAGGGCAAGTAAAATTGCCAAAGAGGGAGGAGCAAAAGGTTTTGGCGGAATGTTAAAAGGTACTTTTAATGTCATGCGAGAAGCCAGACATCAAGCCAATTTAACACGAACAAGCATGGGAACAGCCTTAAAAGACAGATTAAACACTATTAATGAGCTTAAAAAATAGGAAATTATATGAAAAAGATTAAAAATTTAGGTGATAATCCCTATTTGAACGCCAAAGAAGAATGGCTTGAACGCTATGGAACATATATTAAACAAGCCAAAAATTGGAGGTTTTTCGCACTTCTTAGCCTAATTTTAGCCTTTGTATCTCTTTGGGGAAATATCATGCAGGCACAGCAAATTAAAGTTGTTCCGTACATTGTTGAGGTAGACAAATTGGGGCGATTTAATGTGGTAAATAGGGCAGAAAATATAAAAACAACCCCAGAAAAATTAATTCAATCGGTAATCGGTTCAGTCATCACAGACTGGCGAACAGTAACAGCAGATATTGAGCTTCAAAAAAACATGGTTCAGCGTTTATCATATTTTTTCGCAGGTTCTGCCCAAGGAGTTTTAAAGGAATGGTATGGAAAAAATAATCCATACGAAGTAGCCAAAACAGGCAAACTTGTCCATATTGAACTAAAATCATTACCATTAAAATTGTCTGAAAATTCCTATCGCATTGAATGGACTGAAACAGTTCGTAATCATTCGGGTGTCACCTTATCAAGTGAAAATTTTGAAGCAACTGTAACTGTGCAAATTAGCCCTCCAAACAATGAACAAGCCTTAATTATAAATCCTGTCGGCGTTTATATTACAGCCCTTTCAACTTCAAAAATTTTTAGGAGTAAGCAATGAAAAAGATATTTTTAATTTTTGTAAGCTTTTTGTGTTTTTCAAAAGCACATGCCTTTGAAAGCAATGCTTTGAATTATAATGATATTCCAAATTATTTGGGAACAGAAGTCATTCCTCTTACCGAAAATGAGAAGAAAGCATTAAAACTTTCCACTTCTTGGGCAAGAAAAAGCATAGATCCAATTTTAACAGCCAATGGCAAGCTCGTTTATGTTTTTGGGGCAAGTTTGACAACAGTTTTGGCAAGTCCCATGCAAATTTGTGATGTGGAACTTCAAGAAAATGAAGAAATCAATGAAATAATTGTGGGTGACTCTGCCAGATGGTTTATTGAAACAGGGCAGTCAAATAATATTACACACTTATTCATAAAACCTCTTGATATTGGACTTGAAACAACGGCAGTAATTACAACGGACAGAAGAGTCTATCATTTACGCCTTATTTCAACCAAAACAGGATTTACGCCCTATATCGGCTTTATTTATAATGATGAATTTTCAAATTTTATAGTCAGAAATGAGAAAAAAAAGGAAAAAGAAGAACTTTTTCAAACAACAAAAATAGATGATAAAAAAGTTGATTTAACAGAGCTTAATTTTTCCTATTCCGTAAAGGGAAATCATTCATGGAAGCCCACAAAAATTTATGATGATAATTTTAAAACCTATATTCAATTCCCTGATAATTTAGGAAATATGCCAATTTTACTTGCTCGTAAAAATAAGCAAAATACGCTGATAAATTACAGAGTTAAAAACAAAGTAATGATTGCAGACGGCATTTTTGAAGAGCTTATTTTGGTAATCGGCGTGGGAAAATATAAAGAAGAAGTTAAAATCAAAAGGAAATAATCATGAAAAAAACATTTTTATTATTTATCTTGTTATTACAGGCTTGTGCTTCCAAAGAAATAAGCTCTTCCTATGTTGGTGAAGTTAAAAACTCACGCATTTATTCCGTGATTGCCGAAGATTTAGTAAGTCAATTTAGCCTTGAATATCCAAGTGGTTATACAGAACTTGCCCTTGTTTTACCTGAACAAAAAGATGAATTTTCCTTAATTTTTGAAACTATTCTAAGAAAAAAAGGCTTTACTCTCAGCAATTCAGCTTCATTAAAATTATCCTATATTTTAGACCGCTTAGAAAGCAATGAATATTATGTCAAACTTAGTTTTGATAATAAATCCTTGGCAAGAATTTATGGGAAATATGGTAAACCAAATTCCAATTGGACAAAAAAAGTGAGTGAATAATGCCAAACTCTCCAAATTCCTTAAATCCAAACAGGCAAGAAAGGCAAAGGCATAAGAAATTTTACTACATGTTATTTAGTTTGTTATTTCTGATAGTTGCAATACTTGTTTACAATATTCATATTGCTCCGCAAAAAAATGACAAAGAACAAAATAAGCAAGTGGAAATTCAAGAAAATAATCTTAGCAATATGGTGCTTGCCGATGGAAGCGGACTTGCAACTCCGCTTGGTGAAAAAGATGAGCAAATTTCAGGAATTGTCAGCCCACAAAACAATATTGAAAAGAAAGAAGAAATTCAGCCTATTGTAATTATAAGAGATAATCCTCCTGAACATAAAGAAGAAAATAAGAAGAATGAAGAACTTGAACAAATAAAAAAAATAAGAACACAGGATTTTTTGTCTGCTTTAAAATCTCCGATTATTTCAAAACAGTTTAAGAATGAGGAACAAACACAGAATCAACAGATTGAAGAACAATCACAAAACCAAACAAATGAAGAAAATTCTTGGGTTTTAGCTGAAAAAAGAACAAAGGGAAATGATTTTGAAATAAAAACAGGTTCAGTCATTCCTGCTGTAATGATTACAGAAATTAATTCAGATTTGGCAGGTAATATCATTGCCCAAGTTTCTCAGCATATTTTTGACAGCACAACAGGACAAAACCTTTTAATTCCACAAGGAGCAAAGCTTTTCGGAACTTATGACAGTGAAATCATTTATGGACAAAATAGGGTTTTGGTTTCATGGAACAGAATAATTTTTCCCGATGGTTCATCACTAACGCTCCCTGCCATGCCGGGTGCGGACATGGGAGGAAGTTCAGGCTTTAAAGACAGGGTAAATAATCATTATTTTAGGACATTTAGTTCAGCAATTTTAATGTCATTAATTGTTGGCGGAACGGCGTATGCGGTTGACGGTTCAAGTTCTGAAAATGAAAATTCCTTACAATCTCAAATGACAAGTTCACTTGCACAGCAACTAGGCGAAACAAGTGCCAATTTACTTGAGAAAAACTTAAACATTAAACCGACACTTGAAGTTCGGACAGGCTATCAATTTAATATTGTACTTACCAAAGACTTGGTTTTTGAAAGTCCATACACGGCTTGGAGATAGTATGGAATATGGACTCAGAACTAAGAACAAAAAACATTTATTGTTTGTAATTTATGCAGTTTTTATGCTTTTATCAGCCATAATTGCCATGCAAATTGCAACTCAATATGTTGCCCATCAGTTAAATTATCAAAAGGCTTTGGGGCAATCTTTAGTCATTCTTTTTGAAAGACCAATTTATCCTTTTTGGAAAATATTTGTTTGGAATTTTACAAATGCTCAACATATTTTGGCAAAAGGTGTTCAGCTTGGGCAATTGTCATTCTTAATCCCTCAAGCTGTTTTCATTGGAATTATGCTATTTTGTTTGCGTCCCAAAGGCAATAAAAAACTGCATGGCTCAGCCAAGTGGGCAACTGAAAAGGAGATTAAGCAAATGGGATATTTTGAGGGGCAAGGCGTTTATGTTGGGGCTTGGCAAAGCAAAAACAATAAAGAAGTAAAATACTTGCGTCATAATGGTGCAGAACATCTTTTATGTTTTGCTCCCACTCGCTCGGGTAAAGGTGTGGGGCTTATTTTACCTACCCTTTTATCTTGGCAAGAATCAAGCATTATTCTTGATATTAAGGGGGAAAACTGGGCGTTAACTTCGGGGTATCGTAAATCACTGGGGCAGAAAGTTTTACGATTTGACCCGACTGACACAAGTGGTTCTGCTTGTATGTTCAATCCTATTGAAGAAATTAGACTTTTTTCTCTTTATGCCGTGCAGGACGTGCAAAACATGGCTTTGATGATTATTGATTCTGACGGCAAGGGCTTGCCCGATCACTGGACAAAAGCAGCATTTGCTTTTTTTAGCGGTGTTATTCTACATTGTTGTGTTATGGTGCAAGCCAAGGAAAATCGCTCTGCAACCTTGCAGGACTTAGCCTTAATGATGTCGGGATATAATTATGAACAGGGCATAAAATCTCTTTTGCAAGAAATGGTGCAAATTGACCATGGTGAAATATTAAAAACCTTGGATAAAAATGTATCTCAACAAGTTGGGCAAGAAATTCATGCTTTTATTGCTTCCAGTGCCATGGAAATGCAAAGCAAGGCAGACACAGAAGCAAGTGGTGTTTTATCATCAGCCCTTGTAAATATGTCACTTTATAAAGACCCTATTATCAATTTAAATACTTCCAAAAGTGATTTTAAAATTGCAGACTTAATGAATTATGAAGTGCCAATCAGCCTTTATTTTGTGCTTAGCCCTGCAAGTATTGATAGAGTAAGACCTTTGATTCGACTTATCTTAGACATGATAATCAGAAGAGTTTGTCGTGAAATGAGTTTTAAGGACGGATCAAGTATAAAAGGTTATAAGCATAGATTATTGTTTATGTTTGACGAGTTCACCAGTCTTGGAAAACTTCCCATAATTGAAAAAGCAA
>CAYJGE010000087.1:0-12791 GCA_964369835.1 uncultured Mailhella sp. | reverse complement strand
TGATTTATTAATATTTTATTTAATGTCTAAAATCAAAAATCATGCCATAATTATGATTTTAAAACCGAAAAGGCGTGGAAAACAAAACCATGTTGAAACCCAAAAAAAAGGTTTAGAAAAAATGAATTTTTTTCTAAACCTTTTTTATTAAAGTATAAATATATAATTTATAAATGGTGCCGGGGGACGGGATTGAACCGCCCACACGAGGATTTTCAGTCCTCTGCTCTACCAACTGAGCTACCCCGGCTTTTTTTGAATTTAAGTTATAAAAAAAGACAGATTTAATCTGCCAAGATACTTTTAGATAATAAAATATTTATTGACCATGATGGTGCCGGGGGACGGGATTGAACCGCCCACACGAGGATTTTCAGTCCTCTGCTCTACCAACTGAGCTACCCCGGCTTGTTGAAAATAGTTATATGCTATTTTCAAAATAATGCAAGCTTTTTTTTAATTTTTTTTTTAGATATAAATTCAAATAGTTAGAAAGCGTAAAAACTTACTATTTAGCACCTCTGAATTCAACGGACAAGACTTCATAGGTAACTCTACCCTTTGGAACATCAATACTGATTTCCTCTCCAATTTCTCTGCCAAGCAAAGATTTACCGACAGGAGAATTAATGGAAATGGAGCCATTTGAAAAATCAGCCTCATCTGCACCTAACAAAGTAAACTCTTTTTCTTCATCAGTATCAAGGTCAACCACAGTGACAGTTGCCCCAAATATAACCTTATCACTTTGCAATGTATTTATATCAATTACATTAAACTCAGGAAGCTTTGATTCAATATAATTAATTCTTGCTTCTAAAAAACCTTGACGCTCACGAGCAGCATCATATCCGGCATTTTCTTTAAGATCACCCTCTTCCCTAGCTTCTTTTATAGCTTGAATAACTGCAGGGCGCTCCTTTTTTAGTCTTTCCAATTCTAATTCTAACTTTTGAAAACCTTGCACTGAAATAGGGATACTTGTCATATCTAAATCCTTCATCCTTATAAAATAAAAAAACCCTCAAAACTACATTCAGGAGGGCCTAACGATAAGCAAAAATACTCATATAGTCGATCCGAAAACAAAATAAGCAATTGTTTATAAACTAAAATTTCTATAAAATTGAAAATTACAATAAAACAGACAAAATGTTTTATGTAAATATAGGTTCAAACAATGAATTTGTAAATATCGACTACAACGTTTCTACAAAAGTAAAAATTTACACTTTGTTTTGTGAGCTAAAATTTGCTTTTAGCGTCCCTTAGGACATTCAAAACCAATGTGCATTTCTAAAAAATCAAAAACTGACTTTTCAGAATTTAATATATATTCACAACACAAAAAAGTCAAGAATAAAAAAATATTTATAAAAATCAAGATCTTCATTATATTTTTCACTTCATTGGGACATTTTTTTAATTATTTTTTCGAGAGAGGGAACTTTTGAAAAAGTTCTCCCCTTTCGAGCTCTCCCCCACAAAACTTTTTAATAATAACATGTTAGCAAGCATGACTTAATAATTACAACTTAAAAGGTTTTATTTTGAAATATGAACCTACAATCCATTTTTCAAAATAAATACCTTACTCGAAAATCAGTATAATGTTTTTCGCAACATACTTATATCATAATTATTAATTAGGGCATTTTTGGAAAAGAATTGTCCTAAAATGCCCTAATCACTTCATTGGAGCATGGCGACATTGAAGTGCAAAAAGCAAGAATAGAAGTGGCTTTGCCGCTTCGTTAAATGATTGCTTTTTGAAAGCTTTATGGGAGTAGAGTTCTCAATATTTATTGAAATTGCTCTAAGAAACACACCCTAATGAAAATTTCATATTTTGCCATTTTTTTAAACAAAGTTTGAAAAAATCATAGAGATTTGCAAAGGGGCTCTTTGCCGAGGGTTTGGGTGCAAAGCCCCCAAATTGGAATAACATGTGTCATTTCAAAATATAATAAATTAAGTTTTGACATTTTAACAATAATATCTTATATTTTATTAGAAGAAGTTTAGAAAAATTATAATCTTCTCATTCTTAGCCAATTATCCATACAAATATGTTCTGATTTAAAAACATATTTAATTTAAGAGAATTTTATGGGATACATGTTACCAAACTACATTAAACAAGAACTAATATCGATACGTTTTGACTTTATCGACAAATTTTATATATTTGGATTTAAAATATACTGTAATTTTTTTTGCTTACTCCTATCATTAAAAAAATTATATAATTTTTGTCAAAGCAATAAATACTTTCACTTATCCATAGCTTTGCCCCTCATCATTTTATTGCTTTCAGGCTTTATTAAAGATCATAAAGTTTCATATACAAATACTTTAGTAAAAGAAGTAAGCTATTTTCCTTTAAATAAAGACTATACTCCTATTTTGAATTTGCCCTCAAGCGGAGAAATTCCACTCAATCCTAACATAGGTAATTTTTTCAATAATTATTCTCAATTTGAACATTTTCAAATTATCCAAAATAAGCATGCCGACAGTCTTTTCCAATTGGCCATGGTCTCTATTGAAAATGCCGAACTTAACCCACGCATACAAGATTTTATAAATATCGACGACATACTTGCAAAGCAAAATAAAATTCCCCAATTAAATATGGGAATACCGCAAAGCGATGTCAATCTTGAAGAAAGTTCTTTTTCAAGAAGAAAAAAATCCTATGCCGAATACATAAGTAATTATTCTAAAAAATATGGTTTAAACCCTAAAATGGTTTATGCCATCATTTATGCCGAAAGCCATTTCATACCTCATTTGGTCAGCAAAAAAAATGCCCATGGATTAATGCAAATTGTGCCAAGTTCAGCAGGAACAGAGGTTTATAAATTTTTAAAAAAATCAGGGCAGCCAAGTCCGCAAGAATTAATGCATCCCGAAACAAATATTTCCTATGGAACTGCCTACCTTTATATTTTAAAACGCTTTCATCTTATAGGTATCCATGATTCAAGGGTCAAAGATTTATTGGCAATTGCCTCCTATAATGCCGGCTCAGGTTCAGTATTAAGACATTTTGATTCTAACAGATCAACGGCTATTGAAATAATAAACAGCATGCCCTACGAAGATATACTTACTTCCATGTTGCTCACCTTTAGATTTGCAGAAACAAGACGCTATGTCAGAAAAGTCCTTTCCTATATGGGGAGCTTATAATTTATTTTTTTCAGATTTGCAACTTGCCAAAATCAGATTTGATGACTACTTATCACCTATTCTAAAAGAATTGTATATCGAGTTGATACACAAAATATAATCTTACCAAAGGAAAAAAAATGAAAAAAACATTTCTTCTATTATCCGGTTTACTCTTATCAGTCCTACTCACAGGTCAATCTTTTGCTTCTGACATAGGTTTTATCGATACGGTAAAAATTTTTCAAGAAAGCAAGCATGGTAAAAACGTAATTAAAACTCTTGAGGAACTTAATAAAAACAGTGCAGCTCAAATCGAAGCTTTAATCAAACAAAAAGATGAAGCCGAAAAAGCCAATGATCAAGAAAAGGTAAATAAACTTAATGATGAAATTAATGCTCTTGCCTATATATTGCAAACAGAATTTCAACAAAAACAAGAAGCCTATTTTGCCATAATCAGCACAGAGCTATCCAATCTTGTCAATGAATATCGTGCAAAAAAAAATCTGGCAGTAATATTTAACCATTCTGACGTGATAACATTTGATCCTGCCGCCGATATTACCAATGATATCATGCAAGAATTTAATCAAAAAGAAATCAACCTTGAACAAGCTTTAGAGACTGAAAACAAAGAATAATTTTATTATAAACCATCAAAAACTAGTTAAGGCTGAAAACATATTAAATATTAGTCTTAACTAGTTTTTTATTTTTAGAAAAGGAAAAAATATGAGTAAAACATTAAAACTGGCATTTACTTTTTTATTATTTATGTTGCCGACTTTGGCAGTTGCGGAAGAATACCCAAAGGTTGAACGCTTAATGAACGGCCTTAAAGTCATGGTAATCGAAGATAACCGCTTTCCAATTGTGATAAGCAATATGTATGTTAAAGCCGGAGCCATCAATGAAAATGAAAATAATTACGGCATTAGCCACTTTTTAGAACATTTGGTTTTTAAAGGAACAAAAACATTTCCAAAAGGCGTAGACAAAATTGTTGAAAACAGTGGCGGTAGCTTAAATGCTTATACAAGCTATGATCAAACTGTTTATTTCAATGAAATGCCGTCCGATAAATGGGAACTTAGCATGGAGTGTATTCAAGGTTTACTCTTTGACCCCCTATTCCCACCGGAAGAAGTTGAAAAAGAAAGACAAGTTGTAATTGCTGAAATGAAACAAAGATATGATGAACCTGATACTAAATTATTTTTTATGACCACAAAAATGTCTTTGAATAATACTGTTTACAAAGAACCAGTTTTTGGTTCCCTTGAAACTATGAATAGCATTACAATTGATGATTTAAAAAGTTATATGAATCAATTCTATAATCCTTCGGAAATGCTCTTGGTTGTTGCCGGTGATGTGGACAGTGAAAAAGTTTTTGCAAAAGCAAAGGAACTTTTTTCAAAATACCCAAACCTAAGTGATCGAAACTTTGACATGCCCTATGGTGAAGAATTTATTATGAACATGGGGCAAGGCCTAGAAATCAGTATTGAAAAAGGTGATTGGAACAAGGCATATATCAATCTTTCATTTCCTGTTCCAAGCCAAAGCAATCCGGAATCAACCACATTATCCATGCTTGGACTGTTGCTGACTTTTGATGATAACTCTGTTCTTTTACAGGAATTTAAATTCAAAGACAAACTTGTGGACAGTATTTATGCCTATACCAATAGCTTTGAACGCATTGGCACATTTAACATTGGCGCCACTTTGGACAGTGCAAACATTCCAAAGTTTATATCAAAATTAACTAAATATTTAGCAGAGTTTGATGCAAGTAAATTTAGTGATATGGAATTTGAACAAGCCAAAAACATGCTTGAAAATATATTTTGGTATAAAAATAAAACCATTCAAAGCAAATCAACTTTTTATGGGGATAATTATTTTGTAAATCCTTCTGATATTTTGGGTAAAACCTATTTGGGATTAATCCAAAATACAAACAAAGAACAAATCAACCAAACTGTAAAAAAATATATCAAGCCTGAAAGTGCAGCAATTGCCATTCTCTTGCCAAATCAAGCCAATCTTGATGCTGTTTCTCTTGAAAATGAATTAGATAAAATTGTTACAGAAAATTGGCCAAAAAAAACCAAGACAGATAGCCAAGAAACCAGTGGTATCAACTCAAGTATAATCCAAATTGATAATAAAACATTAATTTTAAACCCCGATAAAACCATACCCTTTGTTACTATCAGCATTAACTTCTTGGGCGGTGAAAGTTTAACTGACTCGGCTGATTTTAAAAACTATAATACCATTGCCCTACCAAGCATTGCAGCCAATGTTCTGACCAGAGCAGTTAAGGATATGGACGCTGAAAAATTAACAGCATTTTTATCCCAAAAACAAATTTCCATTTCTGCCTCATCAGCTCCTTTAAATTTTGTACTTTCTGCCCATGGTGCAACTAAATTCAGTGCAGATATTTTTAAAATAATTACTGATGTTATTAATGAACCGAGTTTTGCCGAAGATGATTTGGTAAAAGCCAAAGATGATCAAATTTTGGCAGTTTTACAAATTCAAGACTCTGTTCCCGCTTCATTAATGACTGAATTATCTCAATTCCTTTTTCCAAGTCATGCCTATGGTAAGGATAGAAACGGAAGCATTGAAGATATAAACAAAATTAGCCAAAAGGATCTTATTCAGTTTTGGAATAAACAAAAACAAGAGGCCATGGTAATCAGTGTTGCAGGTGATTATGATGAAAAAAGCATTATTGAATTTGTAAAGTCTTTGCCAAACCCCAAATATAGCCTTGCAGATCAATCAATAAAAACCGAACAAGCAGTTTTTACAAAAGATAAAGATCTTTATGTGCCTGTAGAAGGCAGAAACCAAGATTTTATGACCATTGTTTTTCCAACGGTCAACAGAAATCATGAAGATGCAGCAGCTCTAAGCGTTTTAGACAGCATTTTGGGTGGATTTAGCGGAACTTTATTCCAAGAACTCAGAGAGAAAAGAAATCTTGGTTATTCAGCATGGCCACTATTCTTTTCAGGTGAAAGAGGCGGATATTTGGGATTTGGAATAATTGCCTCCCCTGAACACCGTCAAACCATAAGTCAACAATTTATTGCCATTGTAAATATGTTGCGTAAAAATGGAATTAGTGATATTGAGCTTGAAAGAGCAAAAAATAAGCTACAAATGGACTATGTCAATCGCAACCAAACAGCAGAATCAAGGGCTAATATTTCGGCAATTGCCGTGCTTTTCGGACATGATACCGATTATGACAAGGTCCAATTGGAAAAAATATTAAAAGTTGACAAGGAAGCTGTGAACCAAGTTATAAAAAAATACTTAGTTCTTGAAAATTCCTATAATGCAAGGGCAGGAGCAAAATAATTTTATTTTGCTTGCATGATTTGTTTAGACACGTTATTCCAATTTGGGGGCTTTGCCCCCAAACCCCCAGCAAAGGGAGTGACTCCCTTTGCAAACCCCAATGATTTTTTCAAACTTTATTTGAAAAATGACAAAAACAAGAAATTTTCACTAATCAATTTTGATAAAAATATCTTTTACTATAAGCATTGGAATGACGTGACTGCTTCCCCCCTTCCTGAAAAAACATTTTGTCAAATAACAATTTAACTAGGGTGTGTTTCTAAATTATTTAACATTATAATAAAGAGTTACTTTATCTATGATAAAAATTTGAATTTTTTAAATTTTACCTTTCCCCCTTGTGCTCGCTTGCGTAAGCACTATAAGGGGGGTGTCATATTAATGAGCGTAGCGAAGTAATATGACGGGGGGTTCACGTTCCATTAAATCGCTTTTTGCTTCTCCTTACAGAGTGCATAAACGATTTAATAACTATTCGTTTTGACAAGCAAAAAGCGAGGTAGTGTCATAAAATAGCGGGTAAAATAAGGCAGGCTTTCAAGAGCAAGGAAAGCGAAAAATTTTAGAGGGCGTGTACTCGAGTACATAACCGATAAAATTTACAGCTTGACGCAGATATTGGAAGTCTGACTGGTTTACCCCTATATTTTATGACAATAAAAAAACCTACTTGTTTTGCAAAGCAAAAACAAGTTATAAAAAACCAACTCAATTTTGCAAAGCAAAAACAAATTATAAAAAGCCAACTCGATTTTGCAAAGCAAAAACAAGTTATAAAAAGCCAACTCGATTTTGCAAAACAGAGTAAAGAAATACAAGAATTCAGAAACACACCCTATTTTGATTTATATTTTATTTAATATCTAAAATGAAATATAAAAAAAAATCATTAAAAACTTTAATTTTTATATTTAATGTATAAAATAAAAAAAGTGATTACATAAAATTTTAAACTTGGAAAAAATAATGGTAGCATCATTTCATTCCATACCCAGATTAATGATATCCGGTTTATCGGGCGGAAGCGGAAAAACCTTTGTCAGCCTTGGTTTAACCAGACTTTTTTCAAAGCTGGACAATCAAATAATCCCCTTTAAAAAAGGGCCTGATTATATTGATGCGGCATGGTTAGGGCTTGCCAGTTCAACATCTTGTTATTGTTTGGATCCTTTTTTCATGGACGATGAACAATTAAAAAATCATTTTGTTCAAAGTTATTTAATCAATAAGAAAAAAAATAATGGTATTCAAAGCACCATTGCTTTAATTGAAGGTAATCGAGGACTTTTCGACGGCAAAGATGTTAGTGGAAGCTGTTCAAGCGCAAAATTGGCTCATTTATTAAATTGTCCTGTAATCGTCTCAATTAACTGTACTAAAATTACACGCACTGTGGCTGCAATCATTTTGGGTTTGACTAATTTTGACCCTGAGCTTAATTTGGCAGGAGTAATTTTAAATAATACAGGTTCAAGTCGCCATGCAAATTTAGTTAGGCAATCGGTTGAAACTTATACAAATGTTCCTGTACTTGGAGTATTGCCAAGGCTTGCCCATAATCCAATTCCCGAACGCTATATGGGCTTACATTTGAAAAAAGAAGAATTTGAAGATAATATCTTGGATAAAATCGCAAATTTCCTCCAAGAACATGTTGATATTGATAAAATTCTAGAAATTGCCAATGACAGTCCTTTAATTGAACAAAATAAAATTTCATCACTTGATATTAATCTAAGTTCTCAAGAAAAAGATATAAAATCTGCAATTGAAATTAAATCAAATAATAAAAAAGACAAAAATTCACAAATTAATATTGCTTATATGTATGATGATGCTTTTTGGTTTTATTATCGAGAAAATTTAGAAGCTTTAAAAAATTTGAATGTTAATTTAATTCCTTTATCCATTTTAAATCCCAAGCCATTTTTAGAGCAAGCAAATAATATTCAAATTGATGCCCTCTATATTGGAGGCGGCTTTCCGGAACTATATGCCGAGGAAATTTCAAAATCCAATCATTTGAAAGAAATTAAAGATTATGCAGAGCAAGATCTGCCGATTTATGCAGAGTGTGGTGGATTTATGCTTCTTTCAAAATGTATTTATACCATAGAAAATAAAGAAAAAAAACGCTTTGAAATGGCAGGTATTTTCCCTGTTGAAACAGAGTTTTTTAAAAAACCGCAAGGGCTTGGATATACTGTTGCCAATACCCAAATCGAAAACCCCTATCACCCCCTTGACAGCAATTGGCATGGGCATGAATTTCATTTTTCAAAGTCCATCAGTAGTTCAGATGATTTTCCATATATCTTAAATCTAAACCCCGGACATGGAATGGTCAAAAAAGACAATATGGGATTGGACGGTTTACTTTTCAAACAGTGCTTTGCTGCCTATACACATCTTTTTGCACCGGCAGTACCCCACTGGGCAGAAAATTTTGTGAATGCGGCAAGAAATTATAATATTAAATCAAAACAATAGAATATATGCTAAAAAAAACAAAAAATAAAGACGGAAACCCCCTATACAGCTCCCTTGGAACGGCTTCAACCATGGGCATGCATTTTATTTCGGGGCCCATTGTCGGAATTGGCCTTGGTTATTTATGCGACACCTATGTTTTTGACTCCTACCCAATAGGTTGTTTAATAGGTATGGTGCTTGGCATTGCCGCAGGCTTTAAAAATGTTTTTGCAGATGCAAAACTAATTCAAAAAAGACAAAAAGAAATGTCTGAAAAGAAAAAAGAAGAACAAAAAAATGCTTGAAAAAATTAAACTTTTAGCTGATAATTATTTGAATTCAAAGGGTTTAACCAAACCAATCATCAAAATTATTAAATTTAATGCTATTTTTATTTCATTTTGTTTAATTTTTTCTTTTTTAATTTTTTCCCATGCTCCATGGTTTTTTTGGATTTTTATTGCCGCTACCTTATCTTTTTGGAATTTTTTTTTCCTAGCAATTACAGTACAAAAATCCATATATTTCAATAAAATAAATAGTAAAAACACTAAAAACTTCATCATTAAACAGATTTTTTTATCAAATTTAAGACTTTTCATTAGCGGAATTTTATTGTATACTTTTTTAGTGAGATGGAATGCAAACCCATTTGCCTTGGTAGTAGGGCTGGCAATCCCTTTATTTAGTATACCTATTTTATTGGTAATTTTCAAAAAATAACGAATCTAGGAGAAGATTATGGCAGCAGAAGGTTTACCACATCCACTGTTACTTTCCACAATTTTTAATTTGGATTATATTGAAATTTGTGGCCAACAAGTTAGATTAACATATGTTTTCTTTACTTGGTGTGGAATGATCATATTAACACTTTTAGGACTGAAAGCTCGAAAATCCATAAATCTTGTACCGGGTAAATTTCAAAGTTTCCTTGAAGCGGGAATTGGTGGGTTGGAAAAAGTCATTATTCAAACCATGGGGGAAAAAGGAAGCAAATTTGTTCCCCTACTCATTGCTATTTTTGTTTATGTATTTATTATGAACTTACTTGGCTTGGTTCCCGGATTTGATGCGCCCACGGCAAATATCAATACAACCATTGCAATAGCCCTATTTGTATTTATTTTCTATAATTACATAGGTATAAAAACATGGGGTAAAAAGTATATCGGACACTTTACAGGCTCTAATAAAGCATTGATGCCATTAATGTTTCCAATTGAAATAATTTCACACTTGGCAAGACCTCTTTCCATGTCCTTACGTTTGTTTGGTAATATTTTTGGCGAAGAAATGACCTTGTTGATTTTCTTTAGCTTTGGAGCAAGTATCTATATAGCCGCCTTAATCGGAACGGTTCCCATGTACTTCCTCTTCTTACTTGGCAAAACATTGCAAGCATTTATCCTATTTGTACTGTCAATGATTTATATCAAAGATGCCATGGAACATGCCCATTAATTTTTATAAAAACTATGTTTGAAAACTTGTAAAGATTAACACATCATCATCAAAAGAGAATAAAGTTTTAAACTTATAAGAACTTTATCATCATAAATTTATTGGGGAATGGTCGTTTGACCGAAAACAATATAACAATAAAGGATTTACAATGCGTAAAACACTTTTAATCTCTTTAAGCACTTTATTTATGCTTTCTTTGGCTACTGTAGCCATGGCTGCCGATGGTAGCGGACCTTCAACAGGTTTTGGTCTTGCCGTTTTAGGTATGGGCCTTGGAATCGGTATTGCTGCCGGATTTTGTGGAATGGGGCAAGGAAATGCTGTAAAATCAGCATGTGAAAGTATTGCCAGAAACCCTGATGCCAGTGATAAAATCACTTCTTCATTAATTCTCGGTCTTGCTTTCATTGAATCTTTGGCCATCTATGCCCTTTTGATTGACTTGATTTTAATCTTTGTAAAAATCTAATTCTTATACAAGGCCGGGAAATATTTCCCGGCCAAAAATAATCAATATATTTATATATTGATTATTTTTTAAGAATAAACTTATTTCAAAACAAGGTAAAATGTTAAGGTGAAATGTTATGGATAATTTGCAAAAAAATTCTCATATCCCAAGGGCAACAATACAAAGATTAACAATCTATTTACAAGTTCTTGAGTCAATGAAAAAAACGGGAGTTAGCATAACATCTTCTGAACCTTTAGCTCAAGCCTGTGATGTTAACGCCTCTCAAGTTCGTAAAGATTTAGCTTATTTTGGTGAATTTGGAGTGCGTGGAGTGGGCTATTATGTTGATTATTTGTTAAACGCAATCAAAAATTCACTTCATGCAGACAGAGAATGGAAAACTGCCCTTATCGGTGTCGGTAATTTAGGACGGGCATTATTAAACCATCAAGAATTTCGTCGCAGAGGAATTAATATTGTAGGTGCCTTTGACTGTGACCCTTTTAAAATTGGTGAAACAGTTTATGGGCTTGAAATATTTTGTTCAAAAACATTAATTGAAAAAGTACCAAACCTTAACATTGAATTAGGTATCATTACCACCCCCCCCGAAAGAGTTCAGCGTGCAGCAAATCAATTGGTTGAAGCCGGAGTCAAAGGTATCTTGAACTTCACATCAGCCAGAGTTATTGTTCCAAGCCATATCTTTGTTGAATATGTTGATTTTTTCAATCAAATTTACTCATTAACATTTAACATTTCAACAAAGCGTATGTAAAAAATTAATAAAATGATTAACATGGGAGAAAGTCATGCTATCAGAACTTAGAGAAGCCTTCGCATTTTTAACCATCTTAATTAAAGGTAAAATTGTTAGCAATACATGTGTAAAAAACTCTGTTTTTTACTACCCTATAGTTGGAATGACATTAGGATTAATTTATTTACTTACTTCTGTTTTCTTACTAAAATTCACAAATTCAATTGAAATTGCAGCTCTGTCATATTTGATTTTAGCTTTTTTCTTAACTCGTGGGCTTCATCATGACGGTCTGGCCGATCTTGCCGATGCATGGGGAAGCGGTGCCAGGGGCGATAAATTTCGCAGAATTTTAAAAGATAGCCATATAGGTAGCTTTGGAGTTATTGCTTTAATTCTGTATTTCATGTTAATTTATATAATAATATGTGAAATTTTAGATTATCAAAGCAAAATTTTATTATCTGAAAATTTAATTTTACTTTTTTTAGCTCCCTATTGGGGCAGAATTGGTTTACTTGCCTTGCCTGCCTTTGGCAAAGTATATATTCCCAAAAATGATGAGCAATCAAAACTAAAAATTGCCGAACAAGAACTTTGCCAAAATAATGAAAGCAAGTCTGAAATCCCCACAAGCTTATCCCAAAATCTTACCCATAAAAACCAAAAAATCAGATTTATCTCTTGGTTTGGATTATTCTCTATTTTCTCACTTTTTCATATTACTTTTTTTGATCTTGTTTTTATTTTATTTACTTCATTTATATTCTATTTATGCTTATTTTTTCTTGCCAAACGTGAAAACGGATATAATGGCGATTTTGTCGGTGCCCTATGTCTTTTATTTGAGTTAGCAGTTTTTCTAAGTATTTATGTCTAATTCATGTAATTTCACTTGACGAATAAATATAATTTTCAAATCAAAAAAATAAATCAGTTCCTTATCAAACTCCACGTCATTCCAATTCTTACATTAAAAGATATTTTTATCAAAATTTTTTGGTGAAAATTTATTATTTTTGCCATTTTTTCAAACAAAGTTTGAAAAAATCATTGGGGTTTGCAAAGGGA
>CAYJGE010000086.1:0-12864 GCA_964369835.1 uncultured Mailhella sp. | reverse complement strand
CCTCAAACTCCCCCCTTCCTGAAAAAACATTTTGTCAAATAATGATGTAATTATTTAAAATTATTTGTATTTTTCTAAGTATAAAAATCAAAACCATGCAGGAATTGTGATTTTTGAAAATCGGAATGGCGTGATTTTATGAAATATTTAAAAAGTTAACCATAATTTAAAAAAGGAAAATAATATGAAAAAATTCCAAAGCATTACACTTGGCTTGGCAATTTGTTTGCTAAGCATTTTACCTCAAATGGCTAAGGCAGAAATTGATAATTCTGAAACAAAGATTGGCTTTGATATGCAAGAATACAATGAAAATGCTTTCATTGAACTTCCATTAATCAGTTATGACAGCGATCAAGAAGAATTTGAACCTTTTAGAGGTGTTAACCCAAATTTGGCATTGATTGAAAATGCAATTAGTGGGATTTTTTATCCTTATTTCCATAAGTATTGGTATGAGGGTGAAGAAAATCAAGATTTTTACATTGCAACTTATCCCTTTGATGACGGTGATTTAATTCAGATTGTCATTACTGCTGACATTACACCTAAAAATGGTGATGATAAAATAAGAGAGGTAGGTGCTTATGCTTTTCGTAGAAGTGATAATCACTACATAGATCTTGATGAAGTCTTGGAAATGGAAGGATTGGCTTATGAAGATTATATCAATCAAGCTGTAGCTGGAATTGAAAAAATGGGATTTATAGTGGCCACCATCTATACAGGTGGAGCTTTCATGGATAATAGCACCAATCCCCCAACCAATACTTATTTTCTAAATGGTACCTTTGATAAGGGAGATGGTAAACTACAAACTGAAATTTTTGCATTTACACCAAAAACAGGAAAGCTTGATATAATTCCCCCCTATTCATATCCAGAATTGATCAATAAAAAAGATATCTTGTCCCGTGAACCACTGCTTCACTATGAAAGAGAACAGTATATAAAATAAAAAATTCCCTATTGTGAGGAATAAAAAATGCAAGAGATAAGAACCTTATTTCTTGCATTTTATTTTTAAAATTTTTGTGCAATTGGTTTTGTCTTTGTGATATATCTTAGGGTTATAACTGTAGGTTAACGAAATAAAAATTTAAAGGCAGTCATTAAAATTATCGTTTAATGAAAATAAATCAAATTGGCTGTCATAACTCCCCGATAATATAAAAATCAAAAAACAGCATCAATAATACATAAAATTATTTAAAAAAACAGATTTTATATATAAAAAATTTATATTTTTTTCACATTTTTTTAACGATTTTTTCAATTATTTATTTTTAAGTAATAATTTCAGATAAATACAACAAAAAACATTTTGTGAATTTAATTACAAATAAGCTTGACATTTTTTTCAAATTAAGCAATAAAGTTAATGTCGACATTACAACAATGCCGAAAAAGCGATATTTATAAAATTATAAAACAATAACAATTTATTTAGGAGTTCATTATCATGAATTTAGCAAAAATTGCACGTCGTGGCTACGTATGTTGCCCAACCCCCCTTGAGTTTTTACCTAATTTTACCAAGGCACTTGGCGGCGATGTAAATGTTTACATTAAAAGAGATGACTTACTTCCCGGAACTGCCGGCGGTAACAAAACTCGTAAGCTTGATTTTTGCATGGCTGACGCACTTGCAAAAGGTGCAGATACAATTATTACTTGCGGTGCCGTTCAATCAAACCATTGCCGCTTAACTCTTTCATGGGCTGTTAAAGAAGGTCTTGATTGTCATTTAGTATTGGAAGAAAGAGTTAAAAATAGTTATAAACCTGAAGGTTCAGGCAACAACTTCCTTTTCCAAATTCTTGGTGTAAAAAGCGTCACCGTTAAAGAAGGCGGAACCAATATGATGGCAGCCATGGAAGAGTTGGCAGAAAAACTTAAAAAAGAAGGCAAAAAACCTTATATCATCCCAGGTGGAGCTTCAAACCCCCTTGGCGCTTTAGGCTATGTAAGTTGCATGGAAGAAGTCATGGCACAACTTTATGCAAAACAACTTAAAATTGATCATTTTGTAGTTCCAAGTGGCAGCGCCGGAACCCATGCAGGTATCATTGCAGGTATGGTAGGCAACAATATCAATATTCCTGTTACAGGTATTGGTGTTAATAGACCAAAAGCTGTTCAAGAAGAAGTTGTTCACAAATTGGCCAATGAAAGTTTAAAACTTCTTGGTGTTGATGTTGAAGTAAAAAAAGAGCAAGTAGTTGCTTTTGATGAATATGTAGGACCCGGTTATTCCTTGCCCACAGATGGCATGGTTGAAGCTGTATCTTGCCTTGCACAAACAGAAGGAATCTTGCTTGACCCTGTTTATTCAGGTAAAGCCATGGCAGGACTTGTGGACTTGGTACGCAAAGGATATTTCCCCAAGGGATCTAATGTTCTTTTCTTACATACAGGTGGTTCACCTGCTCTTTATGCTTATATGGATAGTTTCAGAGCTTAATTCATAAAACTGACAATTCTGAATAATTTGTAAAACAGCTTATTCAGAATTGTCATAAAATTGAAAAAACTCAATGTTAGTTTAACATTGATTGTTATATAAATAAATTAGTTGGGAGAAACAATGGAATTTTTAAAAAAAGCAACCAAAAGTGCTGAAGAAGACAGCCAAGGTGCAAGAGAAACAGTTTTAAAACTTCTTGATGAAATTAAAGTCGGCAGAGAAGACAAAATTCGTGAACTTGCCAAAGAATTTGATAAGTGGGAAGGAGATTTCATTCTCTCTCCCGAAAAAAAACAAAAATTAATTGCTTCTGTGCCTGAGCATACCAAAAAAGATATTCAATTTGCCTATGCTCAAGTTTCAAAATTTGCCAAAGCTCAAAGGGAAAGCCTCAAAGATTTCAGCATTGAAACCATGCCGGGTGTAACCCTAGGACAAAAAGCCATACCTGTCGGCGTTGCCGGTTGTTATATCCCCGGTGGACGTTTTGCTCATGCTTGTTCATCAATCATGAGTGTTGCAACAGCTAAAGCTGCAGGCGTGCCTTTTGTTATTGCCGCCAGCCCTCCACGTGGAGACAGCATTGACCCTGCTGTTTGTTATGCCATGGACTTGGCAGGTGCTGATGTTATTTTGGAAATGGGCGGAATTCAAGCCATTGCAACCATGGGTTATGGACTTTTCACCGATAAACCTGCCAATATCTTGGTAGGCCCCGGCAATGCCTATGTTGCAGAAGCCAAAGCCATCATGAATGGTCTTGGTATGTGCGGAATTGACGTTTTTGCAGGACCCACCGAATCAGGTATCCTTGCCGACCATACAGCAGACCCGATGACTGTCGCCATTGACCTTGTTTCCCAAGCCGAACACGGCTTAAACTCACCTGTTTGGCTCTTTACCACCAGCCGTGAACTTGGTGAAAAAGTGCTTGATCTTGTTCCTAAACTCTGTGCTGATATGCCAAACCCAAGTGTACCTCTTACAGCTTGGGAAGAGTATGGTGAAATTTTACTTTGTGATGATCGTGAAGAAGCTGCCAAATGGTCAGACATTTATGCCCCAGAACATATTCAAGTTATTGCCGAAGATTTGCCTTGGTGGAGAGACAGACTCTTTGCCTATGGTTCATTATTCCTTGGTGAAGGAAGTACAGTTCCTCAAGGTGACAAATGTTCAGGCACAAACCATATCTTGCCAACCAAAAAAGCAGGCTATTTCAGCGGTGGCTTAAATGTGCATAAATTCTTAAAAATTTGTACATATCAAGAAATTGCCACAGACAACTTGGAAGTAAGCGCCTATGCCTCACGCCTTTCAAGGGTTGAAGGTATGGAAGGACATGCCAGAGCTTGTGACTGGAGACTTACAAAATTCTTCCCCGAAAAAGAATGGGATTTCCACGTTTACAAACATCCTAAATATTAATTTTTGCAAAGCCAAAATTAAAAAATCAATATTTTGGCTTTGCATTATAAATTTTTTTAATAAATATATAACTAAAAATAATATATCACATGAGGAAAGTATGAAAGTTTTTAGCAAAGAATTTACTCAACAAGAAGGAATTCCCGAAGCAGGCATTGAGGCTGCACTTGAAATTTTAAAAACAGGACGTATTCATCGCTATAACTTGGTTGAGGGTGAAAAGGGCAAAGTTTGTGAACTTGAAGAAGCCTTTGCAGCCTATATGGGCAGAAAATATTGTCTTGCCACTTCTTCTTGCGGAATGGCTTTGCAAATTGCCATGAAAAGTGCAGGCGTAAAAGAGGGTGAAACAATTCTTTGTAATGCTTATACTTTGGCTCCTGTACCTGGTGCAATTCAAGCTACAGGTGCCAATGTGGTTTTTGTTGATATTTATGACGATTATACCATTGATCTTGAAGATTTGGCAAAAAAAGCCGAAAGTTCCAAGGCAAAATTTCTCTTATTGTCCCACATGCGCGGACATAGCGCCAACATGGATAAAGTAGCAGAAATTTGCAAAAAATACGATTTAACCATGATTGAAGATTGTGCCCATACCATGGGAGCAACATGGAATGGAGTGAAAAGCGGTAATTTTGGAAAAGTTGCTTGCTTTAGCACTCAAACCTATAAACATATGAATTCAGGTGAGGGCGGATTACTTGTAACCGATGATCCGGAAGTAATTGCCAGAGCAATTATTTATTCAGGCTCATACATGATTTACCCAACCCATACCCTACGCCCCGAAGAAGATGTTTTTGCAAAAGTAAAGAAATTTACTCCCAACTATTCCGCCAGAATGGATCATTTAAGGGCTGCTATTCTACTTCCTCAACTTGCCGACCTTGAAACCCAATGCAATCGCTGGAATGCTCTATATGATCACTCTGAAAAATTACTCAAAAAAATCAGTGGAATCACATGCCCTGAAAGGGATCCAAAAGAACATTATGTGGGAAGTTCCATTCAATTCAATATTCCCAATGCAAGCTATGAACAAATTGAAGAATTTTTAAAATTAACCGCCAAACGTGGCGTGCAAATAAAATGGTTCGGAAATAAAGAACCTGTAGGATTTACAAGCTCCTATGACAGCTGGCAATATTTTAAAAACTTGCCTGAACTTGTAAACACAAAAAAGGTATTGGCAACCATGTGCGATATGCGTTTACCACTGACTTTTACAGTGGAAGATTGCACATTAATTTGTGAAATCATAGAAGAAGTCATTCAAGAACTCAAACTTGGATAAAATTTAAAAAACGAAGATTTATTTTCTTTGCAGAACAAGCAAAAAACACGTTTTTATGACTTTTAATATAAAATACATCTATTTTTTTATTGCAATTCAAAAAATTATAGAATAATGTTATAATATATTTTCATAACCTGAATTATTTTTTAATAATAAATTTTCCATCGGACAAAATGGACAATTAAAAATTAGATTAAATTCAGAATTAACAAAATAATTTCTGCTCATAAAATCTTATAAGTATTATGAGCAGAAATAAAAAAACAAATAAACAATAAATGATAGACTATACTCACAATTTGAATATCCCTATCATAAGAATGTTTTTCTGTGTCAAATATGAAATTAAATATAAAACTTATGCAGGAGTGAATAAATTTTATATTATAATAATTCTCAACTAAACAGCATACTTCATAAACAATAGAATATTTATGAAAATATGCAAACTGCCTTTCAAGTGAAAAATGATATAAGTGTAAAACCTCCTCTTATATCAAAGTATACGTTTCACGAGTCGACATTATTAAACTCTAATGTCGATTGTATCAAGGAAGTGCCTAAACAATAAGGAGTATTGGAGAAAAAACACAACACATTAAATTAATTTATTTTCAACAGGTAAATAATTTAATTATGTAGCTTGTATTTACATGACAAAATATAAGCAAAAAACAAAAGACTGCCATTAAGACAGATAAAGTCGGTAAGTCAATAAATCTTTAAAAAAGAAAATTCAAATTGAGTTTTTTGGTGTAAACTAGCTAGATGCTGACGTAAAAAGTCAAACAAAACAACATAATACTAGTAGTCCAAGCGGAGGATTTAATGTATAAACCAAATAAAATCAGAATGTTAGACAAGGAAACTGTTGAAAAAATTCATATTGGAACAGCCGAAGTTCTCGAAAAATGTGGAGTTATTTTCGAGGACGAAAAAGCCTTACAAATATTTAAAAATGCCGGTGCAAAAATAGACGGAAAAACCGTTTATATTCCAATAAATCTTTTTGAAAAAGCCATGAGCCAAACACCTTCATCATATACCATGTATGGGCTTGATGAAAAAAATAATATCTTGGTAGGGGAAGGACAAACAAGACCCCATACCGATCCTAATTTTGGCACAATCTTTATTCATGAAGAAGGCAAAGGCCATCGCGATCCCACCATGGCCGATCTAGCTTTAAATCATAAATTATTACAAGCCAGTGATATTTGTGATATTTCAGGCGGTATCCCTGTCGAACCTGTTGATGTTCCAATTAAAGGACGCCACTTATACTTATTTAGAGAAATATTAAGACATACAAACAAACCTTTCAGATCCTATGTGGAATCCTATGAAAACTTACAAGAAATGTTTGAAATGTTTGAAATAATCAAAGGACAAAAAGGTTATTTGAATGATCATACATGTATGTTTGTAAGTATCAATCCCCTAAGCCCCCTATCCTACGACACCCACCCGGCTCAAACATTAATTGCCATGGCTGAAAAACACCAAGCAGTATGTTGTTTGACTTGTGCCATTAGCGGTTTTACTTCTCCCATGAGTATGCTGGGCACAACCGTAATGCAAAATGCTGAAATGCTTGCAGGTAACGTTTTAATGCAAATAGTAAACCCCGGCGCACCCTATATCATGGGACCTGCTTCTGCTCGTCCTGATATGCGTACAGGTATCTATGCCAACGGCTCACCCGAAGCAAATTTAATCAATATCGCCAGTATTCAAGTTGCCAAAGAATACTACAATATCCCAACCAGAACCATGGCCGGTCTTACCGACTCAAAAGTAACCGATGCCCAAACAGGCATGGAAACCATGCAGACCCTCATGACTGCCCTAATGGGCGGCGCCGACCAAATTCATGGTTGCCTAGCTTCCATGGATAGCCTAAACGGAACCTCCTTTGAAAAATTCATGATTGCAGAAGAAGCTTTCTCAAGAGTCATGCGTTTCATGAAAGGCATCTATAGTTTTGATACAGAACTTTGTGTTCAAGAAATAATTGATACAAAACCTGCCGGAACCTATATGATGAATGAAGCAACCCTAATCAATTGTCAAGATACTTGGAGACCAACAGTTTCCACCCAAGAACCTTTTGCAATCTGGAAAGAAAATGGAGAAAAAACCATTGTGGACAGAGCAAAAGAGCGTTGGCAAAAAATCCTTGCCGAAGCACCTGACATGTTGATTACTAAAGAGCAAGACAAGGCACTTGGTGATTTTATAGCAAAATGTGGATATTAAGAGGGTTTTGACTCCAAGCAAAATGTAACTTGTATGGAGTTTTATGCTTGGTGGTTTGGCCATTGTTATTCATCGGTTGGCGATATTAGTGTCATTCAGATTACAAGAGCCATAGCCAATGCACCTTTCTGATTATACTTTGCTTTATGGTCTTTGCGTTTTTCAAAAACGTTTAAAAAGATGAAGAAGCAATGAATAACTAATTATTAATATTAGTCATTTATAAAATTTATTTTTAATTCTTTATAAATTTTATAAGGATTTAAAAATAAAATATTTGATTATTATTGTAAACATAATTATATGGGATAAATTATGTCAAATACAAATAGTAATACAAAAGAAGGTCAACTTGACATCTTCTTGTTTGTTGTCACCTTTTCTTTAATTGCAGGTGCCATTATTTGGGGTATCGTTGATAATGCTCACTTTCTAGGAACAATGGGAATTATCAAAAATTTCTTAATCGATAAATTTTCTTGGTTTATTATCATAGTAATTAACTGCTTTATTATCATTTTATTCTATCTTGCCTTTAGTAAATACGGAACCAGAAAACTGGGTAAGGAAGATGATAAGCCTGAATTTAGCAACTTTAGCTGGATCGCCCTCCTTTTTGGTTGCGGTATTGGTGCAGGTTATTGTTTTTGGCCAATTGCCGAACCTCTGTGGCATTATTATCACACACCTTATTTGGCAGCCTCTGCCACACCCGAAGCAGAACTTGCTGCTCGCGGAATAGCTCTTTTTAACTGGGGCTTCCACCAATGGGCACTATTTTGCATAGGTGGTCTTGTTATTGCCTATCCTGCCTTTAAACTTGGTAAACCCATGACAGTTTCCGTTGCCCTTTATGGTATTTTGGGCGATAGAGTTTATACTTCATTTTGGGGTAGACTTGCAGAACTTTGCGGAGCTTTTGCGGCATTGACAGGTATTGCCGCCGCCTTGGGTCTCGGACTTTTATTATTCAATGCAGGAATTGAAGCTGTATTTGGCTATAAGGTCGGAGTTATAGAACAAGCCTTGATTATGCTTGTGGTAATCGGTGTATATACAGGGGCAGCCCTTTCAGGATTACACAAAGGAATTAAATTCCTTGGCGATGCCAATGCTTGGATATGTATTGCTTGGTTTGCTTTCATCTTGCTTTTCGGACCTACAGCCCATTTACTTGACGGCATGGTTGAAACTTGGGGCTTCTTCTTCCAATATTTACCCACCATGGCAACCTTTGTTGACTCCACAGGACAAGCCAATAATTGGCATGGCGATTGGTCAGTGTTCTTGGTAATTTGGAACACAGCTTGGGCACCATTTGTTGGTGGATTTATTGCCAGAATTTCAAGAGGTCGTACCATACGTGAATACATCATGGGCGTTTTAATTGTGCCTGTTGGTGTTGCGGCTGTTTGGTTTGGCGTGCTTGGAACAGCAGCTCAATATGTTGAATTGAATAAAGCTCCTGTTGAAATTGTTGAAACTGCCCAAACAACAGAAAATGCCGCTCCAAACGGAGAAAGTGCCGAACAAGAAAAATCCCTTTGGGAAAAAGTACAAAAAACTGCTGCCATTGGCGTGTATGAAGTTGTTGAATACTTTGGTGGCGGAACAATTCTAAAATTAATTGTATTCATCAGTGTTGCCACCTTCTTAATCACCTCTGCCGACGCCGCCGCTTTCTTTGTGGCCATGCAAATGAACAGGGGAACCTTGAACCCAAGTAAAGTACAAATGCTGATTTGGAGCTTGCTCCTTGGTGCCTTGGCCATTATTTTACAATCAGTCGGGGGACTGAGCGGTATTCAAATTGCTGGGGTTATTTCAGGGGCACCGTTTATTGTAATCATGTGCTTCATGGTCTATGCTTTCTTCAAAATACTTAAGAAAGAAGATCAAGAGCTTGAAGCAGCTCAAAAAAAATAATCTAATTTTTATTTGCTATAAATTTTTAGATAAAGTCAACTGTTGACATTTTATCAAAATAGAAATATTTATTGCGAACAACAGTAAAGTTCATAACAACAATATGAACATAAAAACATAAGTCATTTTTAGGAGTAAAAAAATGAAATTGATCGACATTTACAGAAGATCTACCAGCGGAGAATTGGTAGATGAGACATCTTATGATTTGGATATGGTATATCCTAATATCGAAGAAGTAATTGAAAAATACAATATTAAATGTGATCCAAATAATCCGGTTTCAAATGATGATGATTTAGCTGACCGTCTTTTCAATGCAGGCCTTGATTTCTTTGAAAAAACAGGTATGTATTGCATGGACACAGGCAGAGTAATTAAATTTACTCGTGAAGAAATTCTATTTGCCATTTCCGAAAAAGGACATCGTCGTTGCATTGGCGGAGACGGAGAAAGCCGTCGTGAATGGCGTTGCCGTCGTCCTGACGAAAAAAGCCGTCCATGGTGCCACATTGGTTCAGGTATTTATACCAGTACAGATGAATTATTCTTAAAATTAGTTGAAGGTTATGCACGCATTGAAAGAGCAGACTCCATGGCTGTTCCTACACTTATGAATGACCCTGAAAGTGATTTTAAAGATGGCGAATACGCAGCTCACCCTGCTGAAGTTTTGGCAACAATTCATAATATGCGTATGGCTCGTAAGGCTTGCGAAAATGCAGGACGTCCCGGCTTCCCCGTATTCAACGTTGTTCCTTGTTCTTCAAATGCCATGACCACCATTGCCGCCTCTCACCCAAATTGCGGAACACGACCATCTGACGGGTGGCTTTGCGCATTCTATCCTGAATTCAAACTCAAATATGAAACCCTTAATAAAATGGCTTTCATTAACGAAATTGGCGGAAATATTGCCGGTGAAGCCAGCACCTTGCTTGGTGGATTTTGCGGCGGCCCCGAAGGTATGGCAGTTGGTATCGTAGCTCACGGTATCATGACTTGCCTCTTAAACGGAACTTATTATCTAAACTTCCCCGTAACCTTAAAAGGTGCCTATTCCACAAGCCGTACTCTTCTTTGGGGACTTGGGCTTGCTTCTCAAGCAATTTCCAGAAACATGTTCTTGCCTACCTATAACTCAGGTTATTCAGCCCATGGTGCAGGCACAAAAGAATATTTCTACCAATCAGCCGCTTACATCTTAACAGGTGTAACCTCAGGTGTGACAACAGGTACTCCTTTCCCCATGACAGGAATTAAAACCGATGGTATGACTCCTATGGAGCCATTATTCCACACTCAAATGGCTGATGCAGCTTCCCAATTAACCAGAGCTGAGGCCAACCCAATTGTTTTGGAATTGCTCAAAAAATATGAAGACACTCTTGACACTCCTGACGAAGGATTGACTTTCCAAGAGCTTTTTGATGTTGAAACAATTACACCAAAACCATTTTATCAAAAAATGTATGAAGAAGTAATTGCTGAACTTAAAGCTTTAGGTGTTCCCCTAAAGTAGTGGCATAACCTCCAAGAGCCACTCGCGCCCAATCTAGTCGTGCTGAAATAGATTGGGCGTTTTTTTGTTAATCGACAATTTTAACACTAACTGACAATTCTAACCCTGTGATATATCAACAAAAAACTAAAGCAGTGTCATTGCGAGGACGAAGCCCAAAGGGCTGAGGACGTGGCAATCTTGGCGTACAATCGGGAACTTTAAACAATCTCCTCGCTAAATCGGGAACTCACCCCCCTCTTTTACTTTTCCTTGCTATTTATCATAATCTGAATTATTATAACGTATAAATTTTAATTCATCAATATTCTATTCAAAATACCAAATCATGCGAGGTAAGCCATGCAATCAAAAAATGCCCTATCAAATTTGAAAAATCGTTACAGAGCAGTTCTTAAAAAATGCAATCTATTAAACACTTTTGGTTCATTGGCTCTAGCCACCTTATGTATTTCTGCCATAGGATTTAGCCCTGCAAGTGCTAATACCGTAACAAATCCGGAGGGTACAACGCTTAATGCGCCAATGGTTGCCAACCCCGGCGATACTGAGCTTATAAACCGCGGTACTATTAATTACGACATTACCACTACTCTCAATCCCGACACACGCGTGATGGAACTTAATGCGGGAACTACAAGTATTTTAAACTATGGCACTATAAACGTTACAGGAAATGACATTTGGGGTATGGATAATGATGTAAATGCTGTAACATCTAACGCTACTTTGGCAAACTACGGAAGCATGACTCTCACCTCAACGGGGCGTGGCACTACTATAGGCATGCGCCTGGAGCATGCTAACAACACACTTGAAAGCTCAATTACAAATGCTGAAAATGCAAGCATTACAATCAAATCTCAAAATGTTGCATGGGGTATAAATATCGAGTCACAAGGTGTTTTTAATATAGAAAACAGTGGTACAATTGACGTCAATGCAGGCATGTTTGCTTTTGGTATTAACGTTGGAAGTACGGGCACATATAATATCACATCAAGCGGCACTTTGAATGTTGAATCGACTACAGAACATGCGTACGGCATTTATATTGAAAGCATTGCCAATATTAATCATACAGGTGTAATGAGTATCAGTGCGCCTACAGGGAAAACAGCCGCCGAAGTTTATGCTGCTGCAGGCGGCACAGCAAATATTCAAACCTATGCCCTTGATTTGAAAGAGAATCACGTGCCTTTTGTTGTGGAGAACCTCGGCACATTGAATTTTGATGATACGCGCATTATCGTGCGCCAAGGTGAAGCTATTTTTAACACAGGAAAAACTTATAACATGGCTGATTTTATTGACAATACGACAGGGGGCGCAGTTTCGGGCGAAATAGCTACTGTGGTTGCGGTGGAAACGCTTAATGCAAGCTTGGGCACAATTTTAAGCACAGGTTCGGGGGTTTTGAACCAAACCATAACATTAAAACCCAATATAGGAACTATAGAAGATATAGTCTTTACACAACCAACGCAAAGTATAGAGAATCAGTTTGCAACAATTGAACGCCTTGATACCTCCATTACACAAGATTTGTTGGAACAATTTTTACAAGCCCAAGCCGAAGCCGAAGCCCAAGCCATAGCCGATATACTTGAAAAACTAAAAGTTGGAAAACAACCCCTCACAGAAAATGAACAAAACTTGTATAACCAAATTCTAGCCGATATACTTGAAAAACTAAAAGTTGGAAAACAACCCCTCACAGAAAATGAACAAAACTTGTATAACCAAATTCTAGCCGATATACTTCAAAAACTAAAAAATGGAACACCACCTCTCACATACGAAGAAAAACAATTGCTTGCAGGGATGGACTTGTCATATGCGAACTTGTCAGGGGCGTACTTGTCAAATGCGAACTTGTCAGAGGCGGACTTGTCAGAGGCGAACTTGTATGGGGCGAACTTGATGAGGGCGAACTTGACAGGGGCGAACTTGACAGGGGCG
>CAYJGE010000085.1:0-12956 GCA_964369835.1 uncultured Mailhella sp. | reverse complement strand
CCCCCCCGCCCCCCCCCCCCCCCCCCCCCCCCCCCCCCCCCCCCCCCCCCAAAAATATAAAAAAACAATTTATAAACAGAATACTTATTTTTTCTTACGCAAAGTTTTCTTTAAAGATCTACTTTGGATTGAATTTGGATTGCGTAGAGCAGCTTTTAGGGTAGTTCTTTTTCTTGGATTTGCTTTGGCCTTGCCTGCATTTTTATCATTTTTATCTTGATTATTTTCAAGCTGTTCTGCCTGTCCTTTTTGCTCTGCATTTTGATCGATATATTGAATACTGTTTTGCTCTTTAATATCCTTATCGGTTTTTGTTTTTACGTTTTTTTTGTTTTTTGTATGGGAAGATCGTAAATGTACACGCATTGGAGCATGTTCGATACAAAACAGGCGGCGCAGTGATTTTTCAATATACCTTAAATAGGAGAGAGTAACCCTTTCTGCATCATTTACAAAAAAAACAAAAGTTGGGGGAGCACTTTCAGCTTGGGTCAAATAATAAAACTTTGGTCTTACTCTTTTCACTACAGGCGGTTGATGTTTTGTCAAAACAGCTTCCATGGCTCTGTTCAGCTGCCCTGTCCCGACTCTGACAAAACATTCAGCCTTGATTTGCTCTGCCATGGGCAAAAGTAATTTTAAACCATATCGACTTTTTGCAGAAGTTTGCATTACAGGAATATGGTGACAAAATGCCAAGGTTTCAGAAAATTGTTTTAATAGAGATTTTCGAGCAGATGCCGGAACCAAATCCATTTTGTTTAAAATAATCAGGAAGGGGGTTTTCCTCTCATCTAAAAGTTCAATCAATCGTTTATCTTGAGCTGTTAAACCTTGCAAGGCATCAATGACTAAAAATGTAACATCAGCCTTGGTTGTACTTTTCAAGGACGAATTAACCGAATATCTTTCAACTATATCAGAAATTTTGGTACGACGTCTAACCCCTGCCGTATCAACAAAAATAAAAGTATTTCCTTGCCAAACTATGGGAACGTCAACACTATCTCTGGTCGTGCCTGCCACATCACTGACTATCATTCGCTCCTTACCTAAAAAAGCATTTAATATTGACGACTTACCGGCATTAGGCCTACCTAAAAGACAGATTTTTAAAGGGTCTTTTCTTTTTTCGGGTTTGGCAATTATTGCTTCATGCTCTGATTTGCTATCATTTAATTCAATTTCTTTATTTTTTGAAACAGATAAATTTTCATTTGCTTCGCCTGCTTCATCAGCTTCATCAATTTCATCAACTTCATCAATTTCATTAAAATCAAAAAATTCTTCTTGATTTACTTGCTCAAAATCAATTAATTGAATATCTTCATCATAATTTTCATTTTCAATAGCATCATCTGCCTGCACATTTTTTTTAAACTTTCCTTTCTCGGATAAAACATCTTCCATGATTTCTTCTTCGTCAAAATCCGGAATTTCGGGCAACATATCAGACATTAATTCTTCCAAATATCTGACCTGATGCCCATGCTCAGCCGAAACAGCAACCATATCAAAGCCAAGAACATGGAAATCAGCACATAGAACGTCTTCTTTTTCCATTCCATCAACTTTATTAACAACCAGTAGAAGAGGTTTATTTATTTTTCGTAAATAATTCGCCAAGTATTCATCAAAAGGAGTTAATCCGTCCCTTGCATCTACCACTAAACAAATACCGACAGATTCTTCAATTGCTTCCTTTGTTTGCCTCAAAATCTCTGCTTCAAATCCCCTAATTCCGGCCGGACCTTCAGCCACGTTGGCATGATGATCAAGGGTAATACCGCCTGTATCTGTAACCATAAAAGGTCTATGAAATTTATTACGCACAGTTCCTTCCATGCGATCTCTGGTAATGCCTGCTCTATCATGAGTTATGGCTCTATTGCTTCTGATCAGACGATTAAAAAGTGTTGATTTTCCAACATTTGGTCGCCCAACTAATACTATTTTATACATATATCCTCTTGTTCCATTTTGACTACGTCATTTCTGTTTTCAAAAATCATAATTATGGTATGATTTTTTATTTTACTTATCAAATTATTTTGAATGTTAACTAACTATTTTATTAGAGTTTTTTATTTTTAAATAATAAATTAAAATCTGTTTCAAAAATATTATTTTTATAAATCGGAATGACGTATTTTTATGCTTGTAGCATATAAGTTTTACTTATTCTTATTATCTTGTTCAAGAAAAAATGATAATTGAACATTTTTTTCATTTTTACCAATAGATAATTCCATACTTTTTAGTTCTTTGCTTTCAGCTTGACTAAGTTTCTTTTTCTTTGATTTTATACCATTTATTTCAAACTTTAACTCAAAATCATTATTGTTCTTAATCTGTGCTCTGATTTTTTCCTTATTAGGCTTAAAATTAACTATATGAGCTCGCATTTTTTCAAAATTTCTGATTTGAAATTCAGCTTTATCATCTTTTGGTTCATCTAGCTGTTCATTTTCTTGCTCAAACGGTAGCTCATTTACTTGCTTTTCCTCTTCATCTTGCTTTTCCTGAGAATTGTCAAAATTATCAACCACAGAATTTTCTGATTTTTGAGTTTCATTTAAATAATCAGACTTAGAATTATCTTCTACTTCAAGGCCTTGATTAATTTTAATAGCCGGTTCAACTTCATTTACTTCATGAGTATTTTTACCTTTCAAATTATCCGATAATTCGTCTTTATTAATATTTTCCTCTTTAATATCTTGAATAATATCACTTTTCATTTTGCTGTTTGCTATCGCCTCAAACCTTAAACCATCCTCCAAAAAATGTTTATTTTCTGTTTGATTGGTAATATCGGTATCAATCAATAAACCTGTTCGATTAAAAATTTCCTCTTGCTTAAAATCTTCCTCAGTTTTAGGCTCAAGTGATATAAAAACATTTTCTTGATTACTTAAATTTGGCAAATCCATTTTTGAATTTTGTGAATTATTGTCTTGTAAATTCTTATCAATATTAATTACCAAATTTATTGGCTTTGAATCCCTTGAAATTTCACTTGGAAGAAAAGTGAGCATATCTTCTTTATTATCTTCTAAAATATCATGATTTAAAATATTATTTTCATTATTTTTTGAAGAAGTATTCATTTCAAGGTTTTTTTCAAATCCCAATGTTTCTATTGTTTGCGGCTTAGATTTTCTTAAACTATTTGAAATAGTCAGATCATCATCTTTATTAACTGCATTACTTTTTTCAAACATATTTGCCATTTTTTGAGCAAAATCAAAGTTTGAAGCAAGAACTGTCAAATCATCTTCAGAAAAATCTTCATTCTTATTCTCAAATTCCAAATAAAGCTCTTTGGAAGCATTTTGTACTTCCAAGTCCAAATGTTTGTTATAGTCTAAATTTTCGCTATCTTCTAAAACCTCATTTTCCTCACTTTTTTCTGACTCCTTCGGCTCTTGTTCATGGATGGATTCTTGAATAATTAAACTTTCTTGACTTTCTGATATTTCACTTAATATTTTGTTTTTGATAAAACTTTCATGATCATCAGATATGTCCGGAAATTTATTTTCTATTTCTGACTTTAAATCTTTTTTTACTTCTTGATTTTCATAATCTTTAATAATTGGAGTGGGTTCTCCCACCAAATCATCCACATCAAAATGATATTTTAATTCAACTTGTTTTGGTTTTTTTTGCAAAAATCCAAACATTTTTCCCAAAAAGCCCTTTTTCTTTGTTTCTGCATGGGGATATGGTTGAAATTCCTCATCAGTGTTTTCATCAAACTCTTTGGCAGAACTTATAATAACATGTCTATCTTTTATTTTATCAAAATTATTGATGACAGTGGTTTCAAATCCTTTATCACGTTTTATAAAGTCGCTTTCTTCCACTAAATTTTCAATTGGCTCTTGAATTTTTTCATCAATTAAATCATTTTTATTTTCTATATTTATGTAATACTCATTATCATAAATCGTGTCATCTATGATTTCATCTAAAACTTCAATTTTGCGGCCCGTATTTTCTTTAATCAATTCTTGATTTGGAAGACTCAAATTAGGTAATACACTATTTTGTTTATTTCTAATTTCAGATGAATTGTCGAAATTAACGGTATGTTCCGACAAGTCCACCACAGCACCGTCAATCACTTGCCCCGCTGAAACTTTTTTAATGTTCAATCTTTTATTAACAGCCTCGATTGCTTTGGCTTTTATTTCTTCTTGTTCTTTATCTCTTTCTTTATCTCTAAGCTTTTTAATTACTTCATGTTCTGCATCAATATGAGAAATAGGAGCAATAAACGGATCTTGCATAATTTCAGCAACAGCAACACATAAATCTTCCCGTCCAATATTTGCAGGCAATAAATGTTTACAACCTGCAAGACGTAAAAATTCCATATCCTTGGCGGATTGATATAATCCCACAAAAGGAGCAGGGGGTAAACCAAGGCTATCTTCAAGTTGTCTGATTCCGGCAAGCACAGCATTGCAACCATTTGCTGAAAGTGCACTATGCACAAGCACCAATTTTGCAGGCTTTTTCTGATAAAAAGCCAATGCACTGTCAACATCAAGTGATTCCCAGATCTCATGCTGATTTAAATACCATGCCAAATTTTGCCTTTGAATTGCAAGGGGGCAAATCAATAAAATTGTTCTTTTTTCATTTTCTTTTCTTAACTCATTTGAAACAACAGTTTGTCTTCTTGTAAATAGAGGCTTGGAAGCTTGCTTATTATCAATTTCATCTTTTTTATTATTTTCAATTTGAACAGTTTGATTAATTTCTCCCTTTTGTAAATCTTGTAATTTTGGCTTTATATTTCCATTTTTTTCAATTACATTTTCTTCTGTATTTTTAACCGAATTTTCAGTTTTTAAATTGTCTTCAATTTCAGATTTATTTTCAAGATCATTTTTCTTTTCAGTTTCCTTTGAAAATACTAAATTCCCACCACTTTCACCTTTTTCTGATGAATGTAACAATTTATTTTTACCTGTGGATTTAATGGCAACATCATCTAAAGATGCAAAAGCCAAGGGTTTTTCCCCCATAGCGTCCATTGCCACACATTCAATACTAAAGGAAAAACTAAGTCCATTGGTAGAAGAATTTAATTCCACTTGCCCATTATAGTTTGTTGAAAGCTCCCAAGCTTTTATTAAAGTTAAAGGGCTTCTTTGAATTGGAGGTCTTCCCTTGCCGGAATCGCTGATGGTAAAAACAATATGCCCCGGGTTAGGATCATTTGCTCTTCTGACTCTAACGCTAATCATACCTCTGTCGGTTGCTCGAATGGCATCTTTTAATAAAAGCTCAAGTACGGTTTTAAGACCAAGCAAATCTGCCCGATAAAGCAAGCCCATTTGAGGAGCAATATACCAACCAAGTCCCACTTGTTTTGCTTGGGCTTCTTCTCTAATCCCGTCACAAGCATTCAAAACCAAGGTTTTGAGATTAAAAAGTTCATGGCTTGGATAATAAGGTTGAGATTTTTGAGCAAGCTTTGGCATATTGCCCATTAATTCTGACAATTCTTTACAAGCATAAACCAAGGCTGTTGAGTGATTTTTCAGTCTTTGAGCCCTAGAATTAATATCATTTATGGCATTGATGGAATTTTTATCAAAATTTTGCTCCAAATGCTTTTCACTTAAAATAGCAAGAGCTTCACTTAAATCTTCAGCTTTTGTATCAAAATCTAAAAAGCAAGCTTCCCTTAAAATTCTATCAAAAGGTTCCCTTAACTTTTCTTCAACTCTAAAAAAGACTTCACGAACAGCAACATTATTTTCTGCAAATTCATCAATATAATCAGTATGATCATCATATATTTTTTCATAAATATTTTTTTCGGACTGTCTTGGAGCCAAAAACATTGCAATCATGGCAAGGCATAAACCAATCTGAGGAGAAACAGAAAAAACAGGTTGATCTTTTAGTGAAAAAGATACCAATGCCCCAAATCCAATGCAAAGACAAAAGAAACTATATAAAATTGCACCTTTTTGTTGTCTAAAAACAGCAGGAATACAAAAAATAAAGGGTAAAAAGGCATATATTCCCCAAAGCGGCATTAGTCTAAGTAAAGGGAAATATTGCGGTAAAGGTGTAAAAATAACGGCCAAAGGAAAAATTGCAGGTAAAGCAATAAATTGTAAAAATCCGTCTAAATTTGGTGTGTTTTTTTCAGAAACCATTAAATGCCTACCAATATGAGGCAAAAGAAATATGGATATGGAAGCACATATTATGCCCACACTATCCCACAGAGGTAAATCACCCTCAGGATTTTTGGCAACACCAAAACTATATTGAATAAGAGCAATAAAAGTTAAAAGACTGGCCCATATTCTGGCATCTCCCTCTTCACGCAGGCCACGCCAAAGGGAACAAAGCATTAAAGCAATTAATAATACCAAGATAATTGGCATTATTCTTCTGTCAAAAGTAATGGAAGCCTTTGCAGGCAAAATTAAAACAGGTGCAAACCAAATACTTGGTACTCCCGGAGAATAAATCAACAGTTCCCCACCATCTCTTAGTCCGGTCAAATCATATAAACCACTACTAAAAAAAGAAACTTTTAATTCCCCAAGTTCTGTATTATTTGAATTTAAAAATTTTTCTCTTGTATATACATCATCAAGAATTTGCCAATTTTTTGCATCTTTTGGCAAAATTAATATTTTACTGTTTCTTGGCAAGAAATTACTTACATCCAAGTAAAAAGCCGAAACATTTTTATCTTGAACAGGTCCAAAACTCAATAAAAACCAATATTTTCCAAGAGGAAGAATTAATTCATTCGGATTATATGGTTTAAACTTATCCTTTTGAGCAAAAATATTTTGAGCATCATTATCACCCAAACCATGAGCATAACGCAAATAGGGGGTAATGTTAATAGTATCTTGGTTTGCTTGCACGGAAAGAGCAGGTAAATCACTACTTAAATTATTAAAATTTTGTTCAACATTTTGTGCTGAACATATATTCGGTAATAATATAAAAAGTAACAGACAAATATAATATTTAAAAAATTTTATAAAAAGATCATTTATTGAACAATATTTTTTTTTCCAAAAAATACGCATAGGTTAGCCCAAGTTCCTTTCATAATGTTAACATTCTGATTTTTTACACTTTATTTTTACATTGATTAGTTTTAAAAATATTTAATACTTGAACTCTAAAGCTGAAATTTATTAGATAAATGCCAAAAAATATTACTCCATAAGCTTATAAGGTGCAAGTTTTTTATTAGTAATCCAAAAATTTTAAATTTTTCTTTACCAACAAATATACATCCATGATAATATCCTGAAATAATTATTTAAAGATAAATTATAACCAAAAATTAATATTTTGACTTATCCTATTTAAACATATATGCAAAGGGCAGAACAAAATATCAAACACACTAAAGCAGTTTCAATAAAAATTAAATCTGCTCTAACCCATATAACTTTCAAAAAGCAATCAATTAAGGAAACGCTTTCAATAGTTTTAAAAATCTCAGAATTTTGATTTAATCAACATTTTTTTAAGTTTTAAAAAGTCATGAATTTGGATAATAAATTATGCCCAAGCAAAAAATCTTTTCTCCCATAATTTGGCCAATACTTTCTTTTGCATTGACCATTTTCATGGGGTCAACCTTACTTGCTTTACCTTTTTCCATTGCCAATGGGCATGAACTTGCCTTTATTGATTCCTTTTTTTTAGCAACATCTGCCATATGTGTAACAGGATTGGCCACAGTTGATATCGGTACTATTTTATCACCCACAGGACAAGGGATTTTATTATTTCTTATTCAACTTGGAGGGCTTGGAATTACCACCTATACCAGCCTTATCTTTATCTTATGGCGTAATAAAGTTCCCATATCTGATCAGCAAGCTGTATATCATGCCCTATTAAATAAAAATATATTTGATGTAAAAACCTTTATTTTACAATTAGTTATCTTAGTTTTTAGCATTGAATTTATTGCTGCTTTGATTCTATATTTGCATGACCCCATTAATTTTCATCCTTTTAATGCTTTTTTCCACTCGGTTTCTGCCTTTTGCAATGCAGGATTTAGCCCCTTCTCTGACAGTCTCATGGGATTTAAAGATGATTTGCTTGTCAATGCAGTCATAGGCTTAAGCATTATTTTAGGTGGTATAGGCTTTGCTGTTTTACATGAAATTCGTCTTACATTTAAATATAGTATACAAAGTTTATTTCGATATTTTAAATTTAAATTATTTGGTAAAAAAAATATTAAACTTCATACTTATGATAATATCTTTCAAGAAAACAAAACAAGACCTCACCTTGACAAATATAGTCGACTAATATTAAAAACTTCTTTGGGATTAATATTTGTCGGTGCCATTTTAATTTTTGGACTTGAAATTTTACATTTGCAATCAAATTCAACATCATCTCTTGCTATAACCAGCTTATTTCAATCCATTTCCCTACGCACTGCCGGTTTTAATAGTGTTGACCTTATGTTATTGAGTGATGCATCAATTTTAATCATGTTACTTTTCATGTTCATTGGAGGAGCTCCCGGCTCATGTGCCGGCGGAATTAAAATCACAACATTTAGAGTGCTTTTAGCCTTTATTAAAAAACAATTAAGCGGAGAAAAAGATGTTGTGGTTAATGATAGAAAAGTAAAATCTGAAATTATAAATCAAGCCCTTATTTTATTTTTCTTTGGCGTTTTAACCATTGGAATTTCAATTATTTTACTTTGCATCAGTGAAAATGCCTCACATATAGGGCAAAAAACAGGCTCTGTTCCTTTGCGTGCATTAATTTTTGAAGTGGTTTCTGCCTTTGGAACTGTAGGGCTTAGCTTGGGATTAACTCCAAATTTAAGTGATCCGGGTAAAATTATTATTATATTAAATATGTTTATTGGGAGAGTAGGATTAATCGGTCTTTTAACTGCCATACATTCATTACGTCCAAATCGAAAATATAGCTATCCAACAATGACCATTCCGATAGGATAAGGGATTATAAAATATGGAAAAATTTTTAAGAATAGGAATCATAGGGTTGGGAAAGTTTGGCTTGCAAATGGCTCGCACTTTGGAGCAACTGGGGCATCATGTGCTTGGAATTGATGATGATGAAAACAGAGTTGATACAGCCCAAGATTTATTACAAACTGTTTATAAGGCAGATGCAACCCAAATGTCCGCATTAAAATCATTACATTTTGAAGAACTTGATTGTGTTATGGTTTCTGTGGGTCATGCTGTTGAAAAGTCACTTTCAATAGTATTAAACCTACAGGAATTAAATATTAAAAGAATTTGGGCAAAGGCCAACACGGTTGAACACCGTAAAATTTTACAACGCCTTGGAATACATAACGCCATCTTACCCGAACATGATGTTGCCAGTTTAGCTGCCCATCAATTATGTAATCCAGGCATGTTAGACCTTATACCACGTTATGGTGGAATTTTGGTACAGGAACTTACTGTTGATAAATGGACAGGAAAAACTTTAATGGAATTAAATCTAATCAGTAAATATGAAGTTTTGGTTATAGGAGTAAGAGCAGGTTCATCTGATGAATATATTTTTGTACCACCTGCTCAAACTTTACTGAAAAGAGGTGATGTATTAATTGTTATAGGACGCCAAGACAGTGTACGACAGTTAACACCTTAACCAATTAGGATTACATATGAAATACACAATCTCCCAATTATCCATATTTTTAAAGCAATCAGGCGTAAAACGCAATGTGGGACATTTTTTAAAATTTTTAGCTTTATTAATTATAATGATAACTGCTTACAGTATCTTATTTCATTATATCATGGCCTATGAAGGTAAAGATTTTTCTTATTTAACAGGATTTTACTGGACATTGACAGTTATGTCCACTCTGGGCTTTGGTGATATAACATTCACCTCTGATTTAGGCAGAGCTTTTTCAATTTTAGTTCTGGTTTCAGGTGTAATTTTTCTCTTGGTCATGCTACCCTTTGCCTTTATTCAATATGTTTATACTCCATGGCTTGAAGCTCAAAAAAAGACAAGTGCTCCCCGGAAAATCCCCTCAAGCACCAGTGATCATATCATTATTGTCGGAATAAGTCCCATAACTTTAAACTTGATTGAACTTCTCACCAAATATGGATTTAACTGTATTTTACTTTGCCCCGACATCTCTACCTCCCTTGACCTTGAAGATCAAAATTTCAATGTTATTGTTGGTGATTATGATGACGGAACCACCTATAAAAACTTAGGTTTTGACAGATCCACATTATTATTGGCCCTTGATACTGATATAAAAAACACAAATATTGTTTTTTCTGCCAGAGTAGAAAATGATAAAGTACCAATCATTGCAAGGGCTGAAAATGAAGATTCTGCCGATATTCTTGCCCTTGCGGGTGCAACTAAAGTTTTTAGATATAGAAAATTACTTGGTGAATCCCTTGCCAGTAAGGTGGAAGGACATAGAGGACATTTTAGTTATTTAACAACTTTTTTTAACCTAATTATTGCCGAAAGAAATATAGATAATACCAGCTTGGTAGGAAAATCATTAAGGGAAACATCATTAAGGGCTAAAGTTGGGGTAAATATTGTTGGATTATGGGAAAAAGGGCGATTTATTTTACCTTCTCCCGATGAAGTTCTTCCCCAAGGCACAACCTTGGTTATTACAGGAACACAAGAACAGCTCGACAGCTTTGATGAAGCATTAAGTACTCAAGTAGCAGTTCCAAGCCTACAACTTGTATTGGTTTTGGGCGGTGGAAATGTAGGCATATCAGCAGCAGTAGAATTAAAAAATAATAATATCAATGTGGTTGTGGTTGACAAAATTCCCATTAAAAATATTCCGGAAGGCATAAAATTCATTCAAGGTGATGCTTCGGATTTTGATATTTTATTGGAAGCAGGAATAAGCAAGGCGACTTCCGTAATCATTACAACCCATGATGATGATACAAATATCTACCTTACAATCTATTGCAGACGATTAAGACAAGATATTCAAATCCTAAGCAGGGCTACTTTGGAAAGAAATATAAATATTCTGCATAAAGCAGGGGCAAATATTGTTTTATCACTGGTTTCCATGATGGCAAATTCGGTGGTCAACATGCTGGCCCCCGGAAAAATCTTTATGCTTCACGATGGATTATCTCTATTTAGAGCAAGAGTCAATAAGGAACTTGAAGGAAAAAGCCTAATTGCCAGCAATATTCGCTCTAAGACAGGCTGTAGTGTTGTTGGGATTAAAATGAAAAAAGGTAATATTCAAGTTAACCCTGATCCTTATCACATTTTTACAAAAAATGAAGAAATATATCTAATTGGTGATGATGATGCCCATGATAGCTATATTGACTATTATGGTGCACAAAATTTTTAATATCGACTAAAAAAATCTGCAAGAAATAAGCACAGAACATGCATTCTCTTGCAGATTTTTATTTAATGAAAGACTATTTAATCAGTATTTCACTAGAGCAGTTTCAATAAAAATTGAGAACTCTACCCTATAAAACTTTCAAAAAGCAATCATTTAACGAAGTGACAAAGCCGCTTCTATTCTTGCTTTTTGCCATACAATTTTTCTTATCTTCTATTTTCACGATGATCTTCGCGGCGTTCCTCACGACGTTCTTCACGATGCTCTTCACGGCGTTCTTCGCGACGATGTTCTTCACGTCTATCTTCACGGCGTTCTTCGCGATGCTCTTCACGGCGTTCTTCGCGACGATGTTCTTCACGTCTGTCTTCACGACGTTCTTCGCGACGATGTTCTTCACGTCTGTCTTCACGGCGTTCTTCGCGACGATGTTCTTCACGCATATCTTCTCGCCTTTCTTCTCTTCTTTCATGAGGGTTTGCATTGGCATCTTGTGCAAAAATAAATAATCCCAAAACTAAAAGTAATATCTTTTTCATAACTTATCCTAATTTATTTATAATGTTTATATATATTGCTCCACCAACTATTCAGTGGGCACAAATGACTATAAAAATACATAACTATTTGAATTTACATATTCAAACACAAAAGTTTGTCCATTATTTATTTGGGGGAGCAATATTTATGAAGTATACTCATTCGTTTATAACTTCTTGTAATTTTTTTGGTTTATAAGAGGCATTCATGGCATTTGACAATATAGCTTAATAGCGTCTGTCATGCCTATTATATCTATCATTTTCCCGTTTTTCTTCATGCAATTCATCTTCTAATCTATCAACTTTATTTTCCAGTTTTTGCTCATACCTGTCATCATGTCTATCTTGAATTCTATCTTCACGTCTTTCATTTTCCAATCTTTCGATTTTATTTTCTAATTTTTGTTCATACTTATCTTCACGCCTCTCTTTATGCTTATCATGCCAATGCTCTCTGCGATCATCATGAATATCATGTAATTCATGAGGTGGTACACAGGCACTTTGTCCAAGCACAAGCAAACCAAGCACGCTAAAAATAATATACTTTTTCATAAATTCTCCCAACTTTATTTTTCAGTTAAAGGTTATTTTAAAACATTGTTATGATTATCTTGATATTACTCATATAGCAAATGTCATGCCAAAGACATTTAAAAAAAGCAACATAGTAATTTTATAGACTATTTTTATATTAGATTCAAATAGTTTTAATTCAACAAAATTTCTTTCTCAAATTTTTTGTTTCATAAAGTAACACATTTCAAAATATGTCACTTTTTTACACTATCTAGCCACGCCATTCCGGTTTTCAAAAATCACAATTTTGGTATGGTTTTTGATTTTTTAAATTTAGTAAAATATAAATAAATCAAAATAGTTATATCATTGTTGAAAAAAATGTTTTTTAAGGAAAGGGGGAAGCGATTGCTTACGTTTGAGGGGAAAAACTCGCCCCGCTTATGTCGAACAAAGTGAGACTAAGCGTCATGGATTAGTTCAAAAAAACGTGG
>CAYJGE010000084.1:0-13577 GCA_964369835.1 uncultured Mailhella sp. | reverse complement strand
AAACTCATTTTTTTCAAAAAAATGGGGTTTCCCTCCTCAATCCGGAATCACGTGGTCACTCCCTTTGCTGGGGGTTTGGGGGCAAAGCCCCCAAATTGGAATAACGTGGAGGGAAATAAACTTTAAGATGGTAAAAATTTTAGCAAAATATTAAAAAATTCCAAAGTTTTTTCCAAGTGAACATTATGTCCGACGTCTTCTACTATTTGGATTTGCAAATTTTTTTTAACATTTTTCAAACATTCTGCCTGCTTTGCATATTTTACATCAAGTTCACCGCAAATATAAAGAATAGGAAGATCTAGGGCTAAAATTTTATCTTTAATATATTCTAAATTACCTTGCCCTGTGGATTTTAATGTATTGGCAAGAGCCAAAACTTGATTATTTAACCTTCTTTTTTTAATATTTTGCAAAATATTAAAATCAAGTTTTTTTTGGCTTGCAAAAATAGGAAGATTTGACCAATATTCTTCAAAATATTCAATACCTCGATCAATTATCATTTGAGCCAAGGCATTGTCTTTATATAATCTTTCCTCTTTTTCTTGCTTATTTTTCAAGCCAAATGAAGCACTTTCAAGAACTAATGCCCTTAATTCGGTTAAATATTTTAAAGTATAATGCATAGCTATTCTACCCCCAAAGGAATACCCAAGCATTATAGGATTTTTAATTGAAAGCTCGTTTAGCAAACCATGAATACTGTCGACAATGAAATCCATTTCATAAAATTTTAGTTCATGGGGTTTATCTGATTTTCCATGCCCAATAATATCAATACAATAAAGACAGTATTTATTTAAAAGTTTATTTTTTTCAAATAAACTGACCAAATCATTCCAAGTGCTATGATCTTCTGAAAAACCATGCAATAAAATTATGGCTTGCCCACTACCTTTTTTTAAATAAAATATATTATTTTTAAACATGAATTTATAGGAAAAAATTATTTGGGATTTGTATATTTGTCATGTAAACGTTTGCTTTCTTCCATTGAAATATTAAATTCAAGTATTTTTATCCCCTTGGAATTTAACGCATTTGTAAATTCAGTTATAAAATCAGAATAGGAATCTATTTTCACATGAAAAATTGAATAAAGTTTTGCCAAGGCTTCAAAATTTAAATCATGGGGAGTCAGAAACAAATATTCAAAATTATCAATATTTGCTTGCGGTAAATAATTAAAAATTCCGCCTCCATTATTATTTAACAAGATAATTGTTAAATTTAAGTCATGCCTTTTTCCCACAAGTAAACCTGTAAGATCATGAAAAAAAGAAAGATCTCCGGAAATTAAAACAGTAGGAGAACTTGGATTATGGGTTGAAATTCCAAGGGCTGTCGATAATGTGCCATCAATCCCATTAGCCCCCCTATTTCCATAAAATTCGATACATTGTTCTTTTGCTTCCCAGAAAAAATCCACATCCCTTATTGTCATACTGTTTGCAAGTACAAGTTTGGTTTTGATTAAATCACAAGATTTTAAATTAGAATTAAAATCCATAATATAATCTTGAATTAATTGTATTATTTTACCTTCAAAAATAGTTTCTGCATTTCTTGCTTCTCTTAAAATTTGAAGCATTTTCTTTTCTTCTGCTTGCCACTTTTCAAGATATGAACAATCAATTTCTTCTTGTAAATAATGAGAAATAAGTCTTTTTGCAAAGATATTTTCTGATACTTGAACAATATTTGCAGTATTTACGGCAGGATTTCGATATTCAGCTTCCATATCAAGCTGATAAATTTCAGCCTGATTTTGCTTTTGAATAAATTGAAAAAGCCTTTTGGAAACAGGGCTTTGTCCTATAAGCAACATATAATCAACTTTAAGTTCATTCACAATTGTTTCAGATTTTAAAAAGGCATCATAGGAAGTTATAATATTTTCATGGGAAAAAGCACGAAATTGCGACAAAGGATCAGCCAACACAGGGGCTTTTAAATATTTGGATAAATTTAAAATATCCGAATAATATTCTTGTGATTTAATGGAGTTTGGGCCACAAATAATCAGCCCTTTTTTCCCAAGGGAATTTTTGATAAAATAGTCGACAAAATTGGGATTATCAACTTCACCATCAAATAATTTAAAATTTTTAAAAGTTCTTCCTTTGCTAAAATCAATATTTTCCAAATTTGGTTCAAGGGGATCTTTTAAAGGTATATTAATTTGCACAGCTGACTTTGGAGAAGAATTTGCATGAATAAAGGCCTTTTGCATAACCAAACGAGGATATGATACTTGATTTGTAGCAATAACTTCATTTTTTATATTTTCCTTGGGTTCAGAATTCAATTCTTCATAATACTTTGCATATTTTCCAAAAATATTTGCTTGAACAATTGTTTGAGGCGCCCCAACATTGTGAATATCAGATGGTCTGTCAGCTGTTAAAAAAATCAGCGGAATTCTTGAATATTTTGCTTCGATTGCAGCCGGTAAATAATGAGCACAGGCAGAACCTGAGGTACAAACAAGTCCAACCGGTTTATTTTTTGCCTTGGCTATTCCAAGGGCAAAAAAAGCCGCCGAACGTTCATCGATATCCATATAAATATTAAATTTATGCTTAAAAAATAAAATTGCAAGAGGCGTAGACCTTGCACCGGGGCTAAGAACAATATCTTCCACTCCAAGTTCATATAATTCGTCTACAATTTCAATTACATGTTCATTCATAATTCACCTTAATATCTGATTTTTTCATAAGCAAGGTAAGCACTATTTAAAAAATACAGTAATAAAATTATCTAAAGTGCTTCGATTATAGTTTTTAATTTTGTATCAATCTCTTCATACTCTTCATTGCAGTCGGATTTGGCAACTATGCCACAGCCGGCATAGGCATAAATACTATTATTACAAAGAACTGCAGAACGTATCCCCACAATAAAAATTCCATCTCCATTTTGATCCACCAAGCCAAAGGGTGCACCATAATGTCTTCTTTCAAATTTTTCGTGTTGTTTGATAAATTCAAGGGCTTTATTTTTTGGACTCCCACCAAGGGCAGGAGTTGGGTGAAGCTTATTTACCCAGTCCAAAATTCTATATTTATTAATCTTCGCATATTGATTTTCATTTAGGAAAGCAGTATTTTTCTCTTGTAAATTATTTTCTTTATCAGTAGCACAAATATCTGTTTTTATATGCAAAAGATTTTTTAATTCCAAGATATGCCTGTTTCCGACCTCAATATCATTTCCCAATTCCTGCATGGTATTGGATATTGATTCAATGACAAGCTGATGTTCAAAACTATTCTTTTCGTCTTTTAAAAACTCAATCCCTTGTTCATGAACATGATTCATTTCTTTTTTTACAGTGCCGGCAAGGGCAAAACTTTTTATTTTATCAGCTTTTTTCTCGACCAAAAGCTCAGGACTTGCTCCAAAAAATATTTCTGTGGTATTGTCATAGGCAAAAATAAAACAATTTGGATTATTTTCATATAAATTTAAAAAAATACTTGAAAATTCAAATTCTTCCTTGGTTCTAAATTCAACTTTACGAGAAACTACCACTTTAATAAATTCATTTTCTGAAATTTTATTTTGAATTGTGTTAAATATATCTTTCCAATCTTCATAACTGTCATTAATTCTAGTAACTTTATGAATGATTTGTTTGAATGAATCAGCTTTATGAATATCTGTTACATTACTGCAAAAAGAATTATAAATTATTTTACCATCTTCAACTATTAAATATTTTTTAAAAACCTTGGACTGTGAGTTATCGTCAAAAAAAGTATAAGGATATAAAGTAAATGGCGCATTACAATAGTCAGTATCATTTTCTTCTGTTTCATTTTTTTTAAAGGAATTTGAACCAAGGACTATTTTATTTGTATATGGATTATAAAATATGAATTTTTCTTCATTCTTATTTTCTTTCCAATGGGTTAGAATAAATTTAAAAGCTTGAAAATTTATTGATTTTTTTTCTGACATAATTTTATTTAATAAGTTAAAAGGTCATAATACATTATACAATAAGCGAACCAGCAAATTATATAAATAACAAATTTTATGTATTATTCATATAGTTCAACTTGTTATAAATATTTATTTATCGAAAATATATGCTGGTTAGCTTAGCTAATTTATAATCAAAAACATATTTTTAATTAGTATGAATTAATATAAATATAAATTATAGTCATTTGAAAATTAAGTCAAACCGGAAATAATCCACGTGATTTCTGTCTTGTTTTTTCATGATATATCAAAGAGTTATAACTATCGGTTAATGAAATAAAATATTTCATGCCTATTTTGTCGATTTCAATCCTGCCCCACAGATTGGAATTAATGTATCACTAAGCTTTTCTTTTTTTTGCGTATAGGCAAGATATGCGGCATAGGTTGCTGCTGTGGTAAGTTCACAAAAAATCCCTTTTTCTGCCAATATGGTTTGAGCTTGTATAATTCTTTCTTCAGGAATTGAAATTAATTCAACATCATATTTATAAATATACTCTAAAATTTCCTTACCTCGCATGGGTTCCCCAACGGCAATTCCCTCAGCAAGAGTTGGTTTTATATTACCTTTTATGGGTAAAGGGCTTTTTTTTGCAAATGCTTTGATAAACGGATCACAATTTTCACTTTGTACAGCATAGAGTTTTGGCATTTTTTTTATAATTTGACTATCAATTAAATGCTCAAGAGCTTTCACCATGCCAATAAAAAGAGTGCCATTTCCAAGAGGAACAAAGAGATTTTGCGGTATTCTGCCCAACTGTTCATAAATTTCATAAATATATGTTTTTGTTCCTTCATAAAAAAAAGGGCTAAAAACATGATTGGCATAAAAAATACCTTCATCATAAACTTTTTGGCGACAGGTATTTGCACAATCATCTCTGGTACCCGACACAACATTTACCTTTGCTCCATGACTTTCAATCATGGATATTTTTTTTGCCGAAGTTCCCTCCGGAACAAAAATTTCACAAGAAACATTAGCTCGTCCACCATAGGCGGCAATACTATTTCCGGCATTTCCGCTACTGTCTTGTACCACAGCATTAACTCCAAGCTCTTTGCAATGACTAATCACAACAACAGCTCCCCTATCCTTAAAAGAAAGGGTGGGCATCATATAGTCCATTTTTAGCATTAAATCTTCATCAAAATTAATAATTGGTGTCATGCCCTCACCCAAGGTGATTTCTTTCCAGCTTTCACCCTCAATTGCCATAAACTCACGATACCTAAAAATATTCCAAGAATTTTTATCAATTTTATCCAATGAAAAAGGAGGAGGAATAAAATCAAGAGAAAAAAGGCCACCACATTCACACTTTGGTTCAGTGATTGAGGTTGATACAAGCATACCACATTCCATGCAAATATAGTTCATTATTTTTCCTCAACTTCTGCTATTGCTTCAACTTCTATCAAGCAGCCAAAATGTAAAGAAGGAACAGGCACAACACATCTTGCCGGCTTATGTTCCCCAAAAAAACCGCCATAAAGTTCATTGACTTTGCCCCAATTATCAATATCACTAAGATATATTCGGCACTGTACAATATTTTGAAATGAAACCCCGGCAGCAGTCAATATTCTTTCAATATTGTTAAAACATTGTTTTGTTTCTGCTTCAATACCGCCTTTTGGAATTTCACCTGTATCGGGATTTACAGAAAGTTGACCTGAAATATAAAGCATACCATTACTTAATATTGCGGGGCTATAATGTCCTTTATTTTCTTTTTGGTAACTTGGTTTGATTATTTTCATGTAATTACTCCTATTTTTAACAAATAATTTTTAATGTCGAATTTATTTTACATTTTTTAGATGAGTCAGTATAAATTATGCAAAAATTTTAAATATTCATACAGTTTTTTCATATTATTTTCAAGTGTTATTTATTTGGCTTTTTTTGATTTTATAAAACCAATACTAAAAAGTGAAATATATATTATTACTGCAAGAACAAAACTCAATGTACAAAGATTTTAACACCAAGATTATATTAAAAATTACTCTTTACAAATTTATAAATTTATTCTAATTTATATGTCATGAAAAATAATAAATTTTACTCAAAACATTTCGGTTATGGTTTTGGCAAAACTGCCTTTAAATATGTTAACATGCTTTTGTTGGCATTGATTGTGTTATTTAGTAATAACTTAACTTTTGCAAATACTGACGACACTGACTTAGAACATGGTGAGATTGATACGGTTTTCTTGGCAGAAAGTTTAGCCCACGGCAAACATACAAGAATGACCTCTTTTCTTGCCTCTTCATTTGTTCAAATCCTTGAATCCACCACCAGAAACTCCGAATTACTTAGTAATGCTTTTATTAATTTTATAAACCCGCTATTTATTACAAATTTGCCTGATGAACGCTATAGTCTTGTTTCGGCAAAAGACGGCAAGATAACATTGCGATCCAAGGTACATGATGGAGACAGTGCAAGTATTTTGTTAAATGATTGGCTGTCCATGGCAGAAATAATTGAGCTTGACAAGGCTTCAAAAGATATTCATCCAATCACTTCTTTGAGGGTAGGACAATCATTTTATTTGGTTTTAGACGCCAAAACAAGTGAACTTGAAAGGTTTGAATACGAAATTGATACCACCAAGAAATTGATAGCTGACCTTAGCAATGATGAATATAATATCTATACAGAAAATATCCCCTATGAAATAGTTCTTGAATATGTTGCAGGCACAATTACATCAAATTTTTATAATTCTGTAATTGCTGTGGGTGAAAACCCCAACTTTGCTTTCAAATTAGCTCAAGTTTTTGCTTATGATATTGACTTTTTTAGTGAAATTCAAAAAAATGATACTTTTAAAGCTCTGATGGAAAAAAGATACAGGGACGGTAAATTCATCGGTTATGGACGAATTTTAGGGGCAACATTTTCAAATAAAGGCGAAGATTACCATGCCTATTTATACTTTGACCCTGAAGATTCTGAAAAAACCGCCTATTTTAATGAAGAAGGCAAAGCCCTACAAAAAGCTTTTTTACGAACTCCGGTTGAGTTTACAAGGGTAAGTTCAGGTTATACCATGAACAGAAAACACCCCATTTTAGGAATAACTCGCCCCCACCAAGGCATTGATTATGCAGCACCCACAGGAACCCCCGTTATTGCGGTTGCCGATGGTGTAATTGAAAGATCAAGTTATAACGGTGGTTATGGACATTTTGTAAAAATAAAACATTCAAACAGTTTACATACTCAATATGCTCACTTATCAAAATATGGCAAAGGAATTAAAAAAGGAGTAAAGGTCAGACAAGGACAAATTATCGGCTATGTGGGTTCAACCGGTTTATCAACAGGCCCCCACTTGGATTTCAGAATTCAAAAAAATGGTAAATTTGTCAACCCCGATAAAGTCATTGTTCCCGCCAAGGAACCGATTAAATCAGACCAATTACAAGCCTATACAGATACAGTTGTTGAAATAAAAAATTTAATGGCTGAAAAAGCAAAAAGAGAAAATTATAATGCTTCATTGTGGTTAAATGGAATAAGATAGTCCATGCCATGTAAAAAAATTTAATAAATAAAATCTGCTGAAAAATATTAAATCAATTTTTTCGGCAGATTTTTTTGTATAATAAAAAAAAAGAAATCTCTGCACAATTAGTTTTTTTATTAAAACTTTGCAAAAATCTTAGAAGCTTATTTTTATATAAAGTCTGAGTGCAGAGGTAAAAGGCACTCCTAAAAGATTTTTTAGGGCAATCACTTAACGGCAAAAGCGTGGTTTTGCCTATTCTTGCCAAAAAATCTTTTGCGGTCGTGTTTACTATGTAAACACTCCATGAAGCCTCACACAATAAATTGTGCAGAGGTTTCAAAAAATATTAATAAAGAGGAAATTATGGCAGTACATGTAGTTGATCACCCACTGGTTAAACACAAATTAGGTTTACTTAGAAAAAGCAGTACCTCAACATCTGAGTTTCGCTCCATTGCAAAAGAAATTACCAGATTGATAATGTATGAAGTAACAAAAAATTTTCCCGTGGAACAAAAAATAGAAGAAGGTTGGGCAGGCCCTGTCAGTGTTGATTATATTCCCGGAAAAATGGCCACCATTGTCCCCATATTAAGGGCAGGACTTGGACTTATGGACGGGGCACTAGACATGATACCGGGCTGTAAAATTAGCGTTGTGGGTTTGTATCGAAATGAAGAAACCTTGGAACCTGTTGAATACTATGTAAAACTTGCCGGTGACATTGAAAGCAGAATAGCAATTATTTTGGATCCCATGCTTGCAACCGGAGGCTCACTTCTTGCAACCATAGAATTATTAAAAAGATATAATGTAAAAAAAATATATAGTTTAAATTTAGTTTGTGCCCCTGAAGGCATAAAAAAAATTGAAGATGCTCACCCTGATGTTGAAATTTTTACAGCCTCAGTCGATGACTGCTTAAATGAAATAGGCTACATCTTACCCGGCCTTGGCGACGCAGGTGATAGGCTTTTTGGCACAAAATAGTATTTTTCCTTTTCTCAAAAAAATATTTTATTAAACATTAAGAAAGCAACACGCCATTCCTTTTTTCAAAAACCATAATAACGGAGACCTCTGCACAATTATTAATTTTTAAAAAAATCTGTTTTTAGAATGATATTTTTATTTTTAGATAAATTTTTGCGCAGAGGTTTCTGATGGCATGCTTTTTGATTTTAGACATTAAATACAAATATAAATCAAAATAATTATATTATTATTTGATAAAATGTTTTTTAAGGAAGGGGAGAAGCAATTGCCTACGTGTTTTTTTCGGGAAATGAGAAAGCAGTTCTATTTGAGAAAAAATTATCCGAACACTATTAATTTAATACCACATAACAGGAGTTTACATGTCTGTTGAAATTTCAACCGATTATAATTTAAAATTCAGAGATATTATTATTGGCGCACAAATGCTTCTGGTTGCCTTTGGTGCACTTGTTTTAGTTCCTCTTTTAACAGGGTTAAATACCAATGTTGCCCTTTTTACAGCCGGAATAGGCACCTTATTTTTTCAAATAATAACAAAAGGTTCTGTGCCTATATTTTTAGCATCTTCCTTTGCTTTCATTGCTCCCATTCAGTTTGGGATAAGTCAATGGGGTTTGGCGGCAACCCTAGGTGGAATGATAAGCGCCGGCGTTGTTTATATGATTTTTAGTTTCATTATTAAAGTAAGGGGTATCAATTTTATTTTAAAATTATTGCCTCCTGTTGTCACAGGTTCTGTCATTGCTGTTATCGGGCTTATTTTAGCTCCCCTTGGGGTACAAATGGCCATGGGCATAGTGGGAGGAAAACAAGTTTTTGTAGAAAATTATGCATTAATCATTTCCATGTCTGCCCTTGCCACTACCATTATTGTTTCCATAACGGGGCGTGGAATAATTAGACTTCTTCCCATTCTAACGGGTATTTTAGTCGGTTCGATTGTTGCCTACTTTGTTGATTTATTCTGTGATACAAATTTTATAAATTTTGATAGTGTAGCTGCCGCGCCTTGGTTTGCAATTCCAAGTTTTACAGCTCCAAGCTTTGAATTTGCAGCCATTTTATTCTTCATTCCCGTAACCTTAGCCCCTGCCATTGAGCACTTTGGCGATATGTTGGCCATCAGTTCGGTAACAGGAAAAAACTTTTTGGCAAAACCGGGTATTTCAAGAACCATGCTTGGTGATGGTGTGGCAACAATTGCAGCGGCCTGCTTTGGAGGCCCACCAAATACAACCTATTCAGAAGTTACAGGCGCCGTTGCCTTAACCAAAAGTTATAATCCTGCCATAATGACTTGGGCGGCCATTTGTGCCATCCTATTGTCCTTTGTCGGAAAAGTAGGTGCTATTTTACACGCAATTCCCATACCTGTTATGGGTGGAATTATGATTTTACTTTTCGGTAGTATTATGGTTGTAGGTTTAAATACTTTGGTACAATCAAAAGAAAATCTTTTGGAAACTAAAAATTTAATAATTGTCAGTGTTGTTATTATTGTCGGTATTGGTGGACTGGATTTCAATATCGGTTCTTTCCAATTGAAAGGAATTGGCTTGGCAGCCATTACAGGCATTATATTGAATATTATTTTACCAAAAAAAATATAAATAATTACAACATTATACATAAAAAATTAAAAAAAGTTTAAAAAAAATGATTTTTTTACTTGACCAAGTTCTCTGTTTAGGCTAGTTACATATCTGCACATCAATGTGTTGCCTAAAAAAGGTTTTCCCCGATAGCTCAATAGGCAGAGCGGGTGACTGTTAATCACTAGGTTGGCGGTTCAAGTCCGTCTCGGGGAGCCAAAAAAAATACCAATACATTTTAATTAATGTATTTTAATTTCTTTATTGAAATATAAAATTATTCCCCGATAGCTCAATAGGCAGAGCGGGTGACTGTTAATCACTAGGTTGGCGGTTCAAGTCCGTCTCGGGGAGCCATTTTAAAATCTCTCATTTTATGGGAGATTTTTTTTATTCAAAAATGGTTTTTTAAAACCAAAAATATATACATTTTTTTAATCAACCTATTACCATAAAAAATAATTTTTATTAAAATCAGTGATTAAACAATAACTTTATAATTATAAAACTCAATTTTATCTAATAATTTTCTATAAGGAGTTGAAATGAACAAACTTATTGCAGCCAACTGGAAAATGTTTAAAACCATGGCAGAAGCACAAGATATGGTTACTGAATTATCTAAAATATTAAATAATACCATACCGGATAATAAAGAAGTTTTAATTTTTCCTCCTTTCACTTCAATCCTCGTCACTGCCCTTGCCACTAAAGATTTTAATAATTTATCAATAGGTGCCCAAGATATATACCCAAGAGTTGAAGGTGCTTTTACCGGTGAAATCAGTGCAAATATGATCAAGGATTGTCTTGCCACTTGGGTTTTAACAGGACATTCAGAGCGTCGTCATATTAATTTTGAAAATAATGAATTTATTGCCAAGAAAACAAAAGCTGCTCTTCAACAAGGTTTAAAAGTTGTTTTATGCATTGGTGAAACTTTGGAAGAAAGAGAAGATGAACAACTTGAAAACATATTGGCCGAACAACTTTCATTTTTAAATGATTTATCCGAAGATGATTTTAATAACGTAGTCATAGCTTATGAACCTGTTTGGGCCATTGGCACAGGCAAAACTGCCAAAGCAACTGATATAACCGAAGCCCACGCATTAATCAGAAATTTATTAAAAAATATCACAAATGCCTATGCAAATATTAAAATCCTCTATGGTGGTAGCGTGAAGCCTGAAAACGCCACTGAAATTTTAAATCTTGCCAATGTTAATGGTCTTTTGGTTGGTGGAGCTTCATTACAAGCAAATTCCTTTGCAAAAATCATTTTGGCATAGCTTTGACTAAAAATTAAATAAATTTTATTTTAAAATTTTTCTTGCAAAATTTTACACTTTAGCCCATAGTAACTTTTTGTTAACGTAATAAATTAATCATGCTATACAGTTTTTAGTATGTTCATTATAAGGAGTTTTCTGTGCAAACAGCTATTTTGGTTCTTCATATTCTAATTTGTGTCTTTTTGGTTATTCTTGTTCTTCTGCAAGCCGGAAGAGAAGGAATGGGTGTGATATTTGGTGGTGGCGGAAATAATTCTGTGTTTGGTAGCCAAGGCGCAGGTGGAATTTTAACAAAACTGACTGCATTTTTAGCAGTACTGTTTGTAATAACTTCCCTGACCTATAATATTATGTTTTCATCTCAATTTGAAGGATCAAAATCTATTTTAGATGTTCAATTTGAAGAAGCAATACCAAACAATGAAAACCAACCTGAGTCTGAACAACCTAAAGAAGAGCCAGTTTCCCTACCGGACGCAACAGAAAATTCTGAACAAAAAGCTATACCAAGCCCAAGCACTGAAACAGAAAATACAGCAAGTGAAAATAACACTACTTCATTACCGGCAGAACACAGTGAAACTCCTGCTCAAAATGATGAAGTTTCCGCTGAAAACAGTGAAGCACAAACTGAAAATAACGAAGTTCAAACTGAAAACAGCGAAGTCCAAACTGAAAACAGCGAAGTTCAAACTGAAAACAATGAAGTTTCCAATGAAAATAGTGAAACTCCTGCCCAAAATAATGAAGTTCCTGCTGAAAACAACGAAACACAAACTGAAAACAGTGAAGTTCAAACTGAAAATAGCGAAACAAATAACTAATACTTTTCAATATATTAAAATAAAAAATCTTGTGTTTTTGCACAAGATTTTTTATTTTAATAGTCTACAAAAAAACGAATAAGTTTCAAATAAGTTAGAAATATGACAGAACAAAATCTCTCCCTTCCATATCAAGCCGAATGGGTTCAAAACCTTTTGGCAATAAAAGGCTTTTCACCCCATACAGCATCTGCCTATATTCAGGATTTAGAGGCCCTCAGTGAATTTTTATTAAGTTGGAAAACATCAAATGACCTTAAAAACACATCATTTTTAAACGATTTAGAAGAAGACGACTTGATTATGTTCATGGTTTTTTTAAAACAAAGAGGAGACAGTAAAAGAACCATTGCCAGAAGAATTTCAAGTATAAGAGGTTTTTTTGGCTTTCTTTTGGCAGAAAAATATATAAAAAAAAACCCTTCCGCCCTTTTAGACTCTCCAAAGATTCCTTTATATTTACCTGAAGTATTAAATATTACAGAAGTTCAAAATCTATTGCAAGCTCCCGATAATGCAAGTAAATTGGGGCAAAGAGACAAAACAATTTTAGAATTGATGTATGCAGCAGGTATGCGTGTAAGTGAACTAATCCAAGTTCGATCCACAGATATTGACTTTCAAAGGGGAATTATCCGAATATTTGGAAAAGGAAATAAAGAAAGATTAGTTCCCATTCATACCAATACTTGCCAAAATATTAATCATTATATGGAAAATTATCGTCCGCTTTTCTCCCCCAAAGAACAAGAACTATTTCTTAATCGCTCAGGCAAAAAGCTAACCAGACAAGCCATTTGGAAATTAATTAAACGCTATGCATTACAAGTAAAAATAATCCAAAATATTTCACCACATACATTACGACACAGTTTTGCAACACATCTCTTGGAGGGAGGGGCTGATTTACGAACAGTTCAAATTTTACTGGGACATAGCGGACTAAATGCCACAGAACTATATACCCATATCAGACAAGACACCCTTAGCGATATCTATAATAAAACCCACCCCAGAGCCACGTGATCAGGATTGAGGGGGGAAACCCCATTTTTTTGAAAAAAATGAGTTTTTCCCCCTCAAACTCCCCCTTTCCTTAAAAAACATTTTATTAAATAACAATATAACTATTTAGGGTATATTTCTAAATTATTTAACGTTATAATAAAGAATTACTTTATTTATTATAAAAATTTGAATTTTTTAAATTTTACCTTTCCCCCTTGTGCTCGCTTGCGTAAGCACTATAAGGGGGGTGTCATATTGCTAAGCGAAGCGAAGGCAATATGACGGGGGGTTCACATTCCATTAAATCGCTTTTTGCTTCTCCTTACAGAG
>CAYJGE010000083.1:0-13668 GCA_964369835.1 uncultured Mailhella sp. | reverse complement strand
TAGAAAAAATAAAGTATTAAGCTTCCTGTGTGATAAAACTAATTAACCTCTAAAATTATATAAAACTGCCACTGCCGCAGTTCAAACCCCTTTGCTAAAAAGTTGTAATAGGCATTTTTTGCCATAGTTTTCAACATTTAACAAAGGGGTTTGTTGTATGCAAAAGCTAACAAAACAGCAATGGCGGATAGTAGAATTAACTCGTCAAGGTTTGTTTCCCAAAAGAAATAGCAGAAAAGCTATTTATTAGCCCCCAAGTTGTTCATTTACACCTTGCCACTATTAGAAAAGTTCTTGGGGTGCATAGTAGTTTAGAAATTCTTAGTGCATTGTATGATAATGAAAATCTCTCATTTGATAATCTAATATTGACTCCTCGTGGCACAAAGGTTTTTGAACTCATCTTAAAGGGGCATACGATTGAGGAAATCGCTCTTGAACTTGGCATGAGCTATAGTGGCGTGCGAAGGCATAAAGAAAAAATGATACTTGCGAATAATTGTTCAACAATGAAGGAACTTGTATCAAAATATTATGAGCAATTACAAGAAGATAAATGAAATTCTATGCAAATGCATTTTAAAATTAAAATATTTTTTATTAGAGGTTTCTATGAAAGAATCGCTTTTTACTCAAAATTTACTTACTTTACAGGAGGTTGCAAAGATATTGCGTGTCAATCGCTCCTCAGTCAGTAGACTTCTCAAAGCAAAAGAATTAAGCTATATTGTTGTTGGCGGTCGAAAACTCGTTGAAGAAGCAGACCTCCAAGCGTTTATTGACAATCGAAAAGTGAAAAGCGATGAAAATGGCGTTCGTATTGGAGAATAGCAATGGCTACAGTAACAATACAACGTAGAAAAAAACAAGATGGAACAATGTCTTACCCTGTATATTTTGTTGACCCTCATACAGGTAAAAAGAAATATCATGCTACCTATAAAACTTTGAAAGAAGCAAATCTTGCAACACATACATTACGTGATGTGATTGACAAGGGAAGCGCACCCGAAGTTAGACGTAAAGCTAGAGGGCTAAGTCTTGGTGAAATCGGTGAATTGTGTAAAGCCACTTGGCTAGAAAAAGTTTCAAGTGGGGAACTTAGACAAAGCACTTTACAAGGCTATCTTGACCACCTCAAAGGGCTTTTGCGGTTTGAACGTGTTGAAGTCATGCCCGATGGCGCAAAGCTTATGCACCCTCCTTTGAGCAATCTTAAAGTAGGTTTGCTGACGACTGACTTGATACAAAGCATACGCTCAAATATGGCGGCGCAAATATCAGCGGTTACTTCTAATAGACGGCTCTTTATCTTAAAAGAATTGTGCAAAAGAGCAATGAAAGAAGGTGAAATAGCTAAAAATCCTGCACAGGATATGAACTATCTCTCTGAAAAAAAGCATTGCCGTGCAAACTTTCTTACTCCTAAAGAGCTTGATAACTTGGTAGAACGAGCTAAGGAAAGTTCTTGTCAGTATTTGCTTTCGGCAATTTTGCTTGGTGCAGAACACGGAGCAAGTCTGCAAGAAATACTTTCGCTAAAATGGTCTGATATTGATTTTGATTTTGAAGAAAGTGGTTGTATCACATTTTTCAGAACAAAAAACAGCAGAAGGCGTACCATGAGGCTTATGCCTAGAACTCGTGAAGCTTTATTGGCTTGGCATGAAAAGCTTATGTCTCTTCGAGAAAGTACAGATGTTGACGTGGTGGATAATGCAGTTTGTTGTCATGTAAACGGCAAGCATGTAACAACGCTAAAACGTCCGTGGACTCTCGTTCGTAAAGAAGCAGGTCTTGAGGATTTTCATTTCCATGATTTACGACATACTTTTTGCTCAAGTATTATCATGGCAGGTGGAGATATAAAAACTGCGTCTGAAATGATAGGACATAGTAGCATAAAAATGACGAACAGATATACCCACCTAACGCAACTTGCTCACGATAATATGCAGAACAAATTGGCAGATTATTATGAACGAAATGCACGACAAAAACAGTATGCACCGTAAAGTTTGGGTCATATATGGGTCATGGAGCATTAAATACAGAAAAAGGGCTTACAGTTTTTACCCGTAAACCCTTGAAATATCTGGTGGAGCTGAAGAGAATTGAACTCTTGGCCTCTTGAATGCCATTCAAGCGCTCTCCCAACTGAGCTACAACCCCGATAGAGCTTTTTTGCCAAAAAAATATGTTATTGTCAAGTAAAAAATTTAAATAATTTTTTCTTTATTAATATTTTAGTTAATGTCTAAAATCATACCACAATTATGGTTTTTGAAAATCGGAATGGCGTGTGTCTAAATCCTTCTGTAAGGCACGTCCTGAGTTTAAAACAGCCAGCAGGGCAACTCCCACGTCAGCAAAAACAGCTTCCCAAAGTCCTGAGATACCAATGATTCCGAGAAAAACAAAGATCAGTTTGATGCCCAAGGCCATAATGATATTTTGCCAAACAATTTTTCTGGTAAAAGAAGCAATTTGTAAAAGCTCAGGGACTCTGGCAGGGTTATCGTCAAGAATAACCACGTCAGCAGTTTCAATGGCAGCTTCTGAACCAAGTCCCCCCATGGCAATGCCTATGCCTGCGGTGGCAAGAACGGGGGCATCATTAATTCCATCTCCCATGAATAATGTTGTTTTTATGGGAGCAAGGCTTTTTAAAGCTACAGCCTTTTCTTGAGGTAAGAGACGACTTTTGATTATGTCCAAGGGTAAATCTTTGGCCATGCGTTTGGCACCGAGTTCATGATCGCCTGTCAGCATGGCCAAGGTTGTAATTCCTTCTTTTTTTAGATCTTTTAAAGCTTTTGCGGCATTTGGGCGTAAAGTATCAGAAGCCACCAGACACCCCAAATATTCATTGTTTTTTGCAACCAAAACCAAACTTCCGCCATCTTCTGTCATACTGACAAATATTTCATGGGGTGGAAGATTAATCTGTTTTTGAGAATTTAAAAATTCATAAGTTCCGACTGTTATAATATCTTGATCAACCGTGGCTATTAGTCCTTTGCCAGGAATTTCTTGAACATTTAATTGGAAAAAAGATTCGAGTTTTTTATTATGTAAAAAATATTCTTTCACAATGGCCTTGGCAAGGGGATGATTGGAACGACTTTCCGCCAAAGCTGCATTGGCCATTAATTCTTTTTCACTTATTCCATTTGCACAAAATTTCTTAGTAATACTGAATGTTCCATGGGTTAATGTGCCTGTTTTGTCAAAGGCCGCCACTTTTATATATTGTAAAGCATCTAAAACATAACCTCCTTTTACCAAAATTCCCTTGCGAGAGGCCGCGCCAATTCCTCCAAAATATCCAAGTGGGATGGAAATAATTAAGGCACAAGGGCAAGATATTACAAGTAAAACCAAGGCACGATATAGCCATGTGGAAAAACTTGCCCCGCCCAGCAGAGGTGGCAAAACAGCCACTAAAAAAGCTACAAAAACCACGGCAGGTGTATAATATTTGGCAAAACGAGTGATAAAACGCTCGGTGGGAGCCTTTCTGGCGTTGGCACTTTCAACCATTTCTAAAATACGAGATACGGAAGTATTTTTAAATGTTTCGGTGACTTTAATGATTAATGCGCTGTCCTTATTAATACAGCCTGCATAAACTTGTGTGTTTTTTTCAGCTAAAATGGGCATGGCTTCACCCGTTAGCGGAGCTGTATCCACTTCAGAAATTCCGTCGATTACAATTCCGTCAAGGGGAATTTTTTCACCCGGTCTAATCAGCACAAAGGAATTTAAATTGACATTTTCCGGATCCATATCTTGCAGATTATTTCCTTGAATATCACACACATGAGCAATGGATGGTTTGGCAGCCAAGAGGGCTTTGATGGAACGACGAGATTTTCCTGCTGCCTTTTCTTGAACATATTCACCAATGCAATAAAAAAGCATAACTCCGACAGCTTCTTCTAAATGTCCTATGATTATGGCGGCCATGGTCGCACCGCTCATTAAAGTAAATTCATTAAAAAAATCTTTTCTACATAGGGAGTTCCAACCATTTAACAATACTTTGTGCCCACATAATACATAAGGAATTGCAAAACAAAATAAAACAAGCATACGCTGAGCTGATTGATATTCTTCCATACTTGGGAAAAAATTTTCTGTCAATAAACCAACAATTAAAAGTATACCACAGATTATCATGGTTTTTAATGTGGGGCCATGCTCTTCTTCAATATCTTCACTTTCCTTTTGTAATTGGCTTTGCCTTTCACTGTTTTCAGAATTTGTGATATGTGTGAAATAAGTGCCGTGTTCAATATCATCTGCAATTTGACTAAGGATATCAAGGGCTATTTCTGTTTTACTTTCTAAGCGTAATTTATGAGTATCTAAAGAAATACTGACGCCTTCCACTCCATCTAAGTTTAATATGGCTTCTTCGATACGTGCCGCACAAGCACTACAGTGCAATTTATGTACATGATAATGTTTAATCATGTGCTATCTCCTTGAAATTATATTTATTTAGATTTGTATTTTATTCTGTTAAACTATGCAGATATGGAATGTGTACCGGACTTGTATTTTCTGTAGAATCTTCTTTTTCTGCACATTTAACTTCTTTGATCTTTGCTTTATCTTCAAGTATTTTGCCGTCACTTTCAAGACTTTCCATTATCCATGTCAGAGCCTTGGCTATGGAGGGATTTGCCGGATTTTTAGGCAGTTGATAATAGGACCAACGCCCATTTTTAATACATTCTATTAATTGGGCATTACGTAAAATTGAAAGATGTTTTGAAGTTGTTGAGGGGGCTAAATCCAAAATGGAAGTCAGTTGACATACGCATAGAGGTTCATCTTGAAGAACCATAATGATGCGTAATCTATTTTCATCACCAATGGCTTTTGCTAAGTTACAAAAATGAAACATGATAACTCCTATAATTCGATATATGATGAATTATAGAATATAAAAAAAATATGTCAAATTAAATTAATTCACGCTGAAAAAGATAATTTTTGATTTTTTTAAAAAAGTTTAGATGCGTTTACCTGAATAAAAGATGATCAAGTTATAAATAAGTTAGGATTACCACGTCATTCCGTTTTTGTGTTTTTTGAGGGGGAAAACCACTTTTTTTTGAAAAAAACGAGTTTTTCCCCCTCAAACTCCCCCTTTCCTTAAAAAACAAATTTATCTAACGTATTGTTTTATAAATGTTTTAAAAAATAGATTTAGGGCATTTTTGGAAAAGAATTGTCCTAAAATGCCCTAATCACTTCATTGGAGCATGGCGACATTGAAGTGCAAAAAGCAAGAATAGAAGTGGCTTTGCCGCTTCGTTAAATGATTGCTTTTTGAAAGTTATATGGGTTAGAGTAGGTTCAATTTTTATTGAAACTGCTCTAGAAATAATTAATTTTTTTTTGAAAATTTCACAAGTGGATTGGCGTGTTAGGATTACAAAAATAAGCCACAAAAAAAAAGGCTTATGATTTTCATCATAAGCCTTAAAAATGCTTCGGAAATTTATGGTAGCGGGGGCAGGATTTGAACCTACGGCCTTCGGGTTATGAGCCCGACGAGCTACCGTGCTGCTCCACCCCGCGTCACATAAAAAGAATATAGACCGGGTTTGATGCTTTGTCAAGGTTTTATTTTATTATTTTTTTATATGGGTCAATCCTAGGGTTTTTATGTTGCTCGGTTGATTTTTATTTGTATATTATATTGATAATATTTATTTTTTTATTGTTATGCTATGGTTTTCTAAAAAATAAATATAGAATCCATGCTAAATGTATAAAATTTGTTAAAAAATTATCTGATATATAAATCCTGCACTAATTGCCATGCCAAGGATAACCACTAAAAAAGCAACTATCATTTGAGTTTTAAATATGGCTTTCAGTAGGATAACTTCTGTTAAGCTTGCACCGGCACTGCCTATGATTAAAGCCATTACAGCCCCAAGGCCCATACCTTTTGCCGCTAAAGCCGCTGAGAGTGGAATTACTGCTTCTGCGCGGATATATAATGGTATACCTATGATAGCGGCAATCGGAATTGCAAAGGGATTATTTTCATTTGCAACTTCTGTAACAAATTCTGTAGGCATGAAACCATAAATAACTGATCCCAGAGTGACACCAAGCATAAGATATGGTAAAACACTTTTGAAATCTAACCATGTTGCTTGCCAAATTCTTAACCATTTATTATTGCTTGGTGTTGAAGGAGTGTTTGAACAACAAGTGGTAGGACTTTTTTCTTTTTCAGTTGAACAACAAGGACTGGAAGTTTTTTCTTTTTCAGTTGAGCAACAAGGATTAGTATTATTTGTTTGAATATTATTGAGATCTGAATTGAGGTTAGGTTTTAATGGAGTTAGGGCTTGCAATGGTTCGGTTGAACAACAAGTTTTGTTTTCTGTTTTTAGTCCAATTGGTTCTAAAGTTTGTAAATTTTTTTCCGAGGTATTTCCATTATCACAACAAGAAGACTTTGTCGGAATAATAGGTTGAACCTGTGTTTTTTCAGAGGAACAACATGAAATTGTTTGTAAATCTGAGGTATAAGCACTATCTTTTACATATTTTTCATAGCCCATTTTTTCAAGCAGATAACCTGAAAATACTGAAACAATTAAGGCAATACTGAAATAAAAAACTGTTACTTGCCAACCAAATGTTATAAAAAATAAACCAATGATAATAGGGTTTAATAGGGGGCTGGCAAATAAAAATGTCAGCATGGGGCCAAAACCTGCTTTTGCTTTTAATAAACCTTTTAAAAAAGGAATGGTTGAACAAGAACAAAATGGAGTGATTGCCCCTAAAAAGCCTGCTATAATATAACCTTTTCCTTTTTTTGAACTTAGGATACTTTGAATTTTTGTGGGGGTAATACGTTCTTGTAACAGTCCTATACAATAGGCAATAAGTAAATAAAGAATGCTAAGCTCAACAGCAAGAAAAATAAACATATTTATTGTTTCTTTTAGCATAATTGAATCAAACATAAAAAAGCTCCTGAAAATTTTAAGTTATTTCTGTATTTCTACGAATATAGAAATAATATCTTAATTTTTATTTGTCAAGATATTTTTATACTCATAGAAATATATAAATTTTGATGATTTTATACTTGTTTTTATGAAAATAATAAGTATCGTAAGCTTTAATGTCTTGAATATAATAATATTTATATTTGACAAAGAAAAAAAAAAGAGTATTTTATGCTAGAGCTTTTCAAAGTATTATAATCGGAGAAGATATGAGTGATGAAATTATTGCAAAAGCATTTAAGGAACTTGGACATAATTCAAGAGTAAAAATTTATAAGCATATAATTCGTGCCGGTACAAAGGGGGTTAGTGTGGGAAGTTTACAAGAAAAACTGCAAATTCCCAATTCTACATTGTCTCATCACATAGCCAGCCTTGTTTCGGCAAATTTAATAAGCCAAAAAAGGGTAGGGAGAACTTTACTCTGCCTTGTGTGCTATGAAATGCATCAAAAAATAGTTAATTTTTTTCAAGAAGAATGTTGTATAGAAGATATAATGGAAAGCTTTAAAATTCAAGAAATGAAAATATAGTGATTTGAGAAAAATTATTATATAGCAATTTAATTTTTTGTAGATTATTTTTTATAAACTAGGGTAAGTTGTAATCATTAAATCGTGGTTGCTAACATATTGTTATTAAAAATTTTGTGGGGGAGAGCTCGAGAGGGGAGGTTCAAAAGTTCCCCCTCTCGAAAAAATAATTTAGAAAAACACCTAATATTAGTTAGAACTAATCAATAATAAATCAAGGTGTCTATATTGAAACCTCTGCACAAAATTTTATCTAAAAATAGAAAATTTCATTCTAAAAACAGTTTTTTATTAAAAATTAATAATTGTGCAGAGGTCTCATATTATTGTTTGATAAAATGTTTCTTAGTCAAGTCCCCATTGTTGATGCCATAGGGCAATATATTCATTTGCTCTGTCAATGTCAGCAGATGATAAACTTCTTTTTATTTTTTCCACATGTCCTTCAATTGAGGCTCCTTTTTGAGCTGCCATTTTTAGATAGGCATACCCTAAAGCTTCATCTTTTTCCACTGTTATTCCATTTACATAGCATAAACCAAGGACGTACTGCCCAAATTCATTGCCAAGTTCAGCGGCCTGTTCGGCATATTCAAAGGCTGCTTGAGTATCTTTTTCCACACCGTATCCTTGAAAATAAAAGAAGGATAGGAAGCCCATTCCATAGGCACTGCCTTCATCTGCAGCCATTTGAGTGTATTTTATTGCTAAATTTTCATCTTCTTTAATATAGTGACTACTTGAATAAAGCATACCAAGCACAGCATAGGCCAAATCTGATTCTTGATTGGCTGCTTGAGTTGCATATTGTAAGGCTTTTTTATGATCGGCACTAACCACATCACCATTATAATAAAGCAGGGCTAAAGTTGCCAATGCATCGGGATCGTTTACTTTTGCACCTCGTATTGCTGCTTTTAAGGCAGCATCTAAATTTCTTTTAACTCCAAAAATTTCACCCTCTGTATAAAAATATGCTAAAGTAGATGCATAATCAGGGTCATTGTTGGCAGCTCGATTGAGATATTGTAATCCCTTATTAACATTTTTATAGTTTGGATCTGTCAGATAAATAATTCCCAAAATGGAAAATGAATCATTTTGGCCTTTGGACGCTGCCTGCTCTAGCCAGTAAACAGCTTTATCAGTATTTTCAGGAGCATCTTTTCCTGTATAGTAGGAAGATCCAATATAGGCCTGTGCACTTTCATCTCCATCCAAAGCAGCCGTAAAGTATTGTGGAAGATCACCGGATAATTCATGGATATCGTTGGCTAAACTATTATAATTATTGTTGTTATTTGATTGATTGTCGTTTCTGTTCAAATTGTTCAAACGATTGGATAAGTCACTTGGATTGTTGTTGTTTTCTGCCATGTGTAAGTTAAGGTTACCGTCGGCCAGTTGAGGTTCAATTCCTGCAGAACGAATAAATGCAATCATATCACGAGATGTTAAGGAAGCGTTTACATAGGCACCTTCATCTTCGTCTTGAGAAATCCATGTGTTAATGCCAACAACCTCACCTCTTGAATTGGTTAATGGTCCTCCGCTATTTCCACCTGCAATATTTGCTGTGTGAATAATTGTTTCAATTTCTCCGTCATCAACAAAGGAACTGACAGTTCCTTCCGTATAGACCAAGGGTGGCACTTTTTCAAATTCACCGCTTAATATCATGTCCATGCTTTTGTCAAATTTTGTCACAAGAAGGGGGTAGCCCCAAGCGCTTATTCTGTCTGTAATTGAAAGATCTTGACTGAATTTTAGAATTGGCAAGTCATAGGGGGAATTAAATTTTAATATGGCAAAATCCTTGCCTCTTCTGTCGTCAAATTTAATAATTCTTGCTTGGGTATAAGAAAAATTTTTACCTGCAACATATATTTCTTTGTATTCTTCTACCACATGGGCATTGGTCATGATATAGTTATCGGCAATTATAAAACCGGACCCGAAAGATAAATTATCATTTTGTACAACCAATATGAAAACTGTGCTTTCTTCAATGGTTTTGGCTATGGCCATTCTACGTTGTTCGGCACGGCGAATTAAATCTTCAAAGTCATCGGCATATGAATTAAAAGAAGATAAAAAATTGACTAACAGAAAACTAACAAAAAACAATGGATAGACAGTAATTTTTTTCATGATTGCAACCTTGGTGTTTCCTTCATGTTTCAATGATGTTTTGATAAAGAATTGTAAAATATATAAATAATAAAGAGACAACAATAAAAAAGATGTGGTAAGTCTTTTTTGACTTATTAAGTATATTTTATAAAATTATTTGTGTCAACATTTATTTTATAAATTTTTTTAGGTACTTATCGTGAAAATTTTATAATAAGCTCGGTAAAATCAAAATAATTTTGGGAAAAATTACTAACAATAATATACAAAGAAGATAGGCAGGTAAAAATAACATGGCACCTTTAAAAACAGTATTTAAAGGAATTTTTTGGTTTTCATTTTTTGAAGATAAATTCGATACCACATAGGCTGCAATTCCCACAGGTGGTGTCATTGCTCCCAAGCTGGTGACAACTATCAATAAAATACTAAACCAAAGTTGATTCCACTGCATAATTTCTGCCAAAGGGAAAAATATGGGTAAGGCAATAACCAAGAGCGCCAAGGCATCCATTACCATTCCTCCCAAAATGAATATAATTAAAATTATCAATAAAATTAGTGGCTCAGGCAGTGAAAGGCTTGAAAGATTGGTTGCAATTTCAAAAGGTAGGCGAGTTAGAGTTAAAAATTTTCCAAACATGGAAGCAGTGGCCAATAATAATATCAACATAGCTGAAATACTGAGACTTTCTTCCAAGGCTTTCCAAAAACCATGCCATGTTAATGTTTTACGAATAAGCCCCATAAAGATGGCTGTGGTGGCGCCGGCTGCTCCGGCTTCGGTTGGTGTAAAAATCCCAAAACTCAAACAAACCACCACAAGGGCAAACAAGGTAATTCCTTCAACCAAGCCACCAAGTTCGGACCATTTTTCTTTCCAAGATCTTTTGGGGCTAATGGGTGCCCATGTCGGATATTTTTTTAATACAATGGGAATGGTTGCTAAGAAGAATAACAATAATAAAATTCCGGGTATAAGGCAACCTAAGAAAAGTTGCTCAATTGATTGTGATGTTTGGATACCAACCACAATGGCAACAACACTGGGTGGAATGATGGCTCCAAGTGTGGTGCCTGCCACAACTGTTCCCGTTGCCAGTAAGGGATTATAACCATAGCGTTTCATTTCAGGTAATGCCACAACGGACATTGTGGCCGCACTTGCAGTATTAGAGCCACAAATTGCCGCAAAACCACCACATGCCATGGTTGTTGCCAAGGCTAAACCACCGCGTTTATGTCCACACCAAGTTTGAATACTTGAATATAAACGCCGGCTTAAACCTGAATGAAAACAGATTTGCCCCATAAAAATAAAAAAAGGAATTACAGTTAACCCATAGTTTGAAAATAATCCCCAAAGTTCATTTCCCGCCATGTTTAAAGCCAATGAAAAACCATCAAGCATGCCATAACCGCAAATGCCAATTAAAGCAAGTAAAAATGCAATGGGTATACGTACATATACTATTGTAATCATAAGTAAAATAATGGACGAGACGGCCAAAAGTGTCGGTGACATTTTATCTTCCTTAATTAGTTTGAAATAATGATTGGAGGGTTTTTAAATAAAAGTTAATCAGTGGAAATTAATAATTTTTGGATGAGTAGAAGTAATTCAAGCCCTATTACCAAACACTGTCCTCCAAGGCCAAGGCATAGGGCAAAAATGAATAGGGCAGAAGGAATATTCCAGCCGTCAACAACTTCCATGCCTTCGTGTACAAAAATGGTTAAATCGTACAACTCTATTGTAAAAGCCGAGGTTAGGGCAAAACCTAAAATAATAACCGATAAATTAATGATATTTTGTAATAAAGGGGATAGTTTTGTAAAAAAAACACCTGCATAAGCATGGGATTTTTGAAATTGAACCCATGGTAAGCAAAGTCCCAAGGTGGCTGCCCCAAGATAGCTTGTCATTTCCACTGTTCCCCTTAAACTTTCCCCAAAAAATCTCAGACCTATATTTAATAGGTTTAATCCTAAAATAGCTAAAAACAAAATGGAGGCCAGCATGAATAATAGTTTACAAAATCTTTTAATGTTTAAATGAAGCATATAGTTACCTAATATGATTGTTTGGATAATTTTAAAGACTCTGCATAGTAAATTATGCAGATGTCTTTACTATGCGAACGAGCATACTTCATAAATAAAACAACATAATAAATATTCATATAGTTCAAATTATTATGAACATTTTATTATCGAATATTTATGAAGATATGCTTAGCGGTTTTCAGAATATATCTTACGAAATTTTTGAATATCAGCCAAAATGGCATCGGGGTTAAGCCCTTTGTCAATTGCTTTTTCTTTCCAAGCTTCAATTAATGGGCTAATTTCTTTATTTATTTTATTTTGTTCTTCTTCTGTGCTTTTTACAAGTTTGAAATTATGTTCATCAATTGCAAATTTTAAACCATGTTGTCCTGCTTTATCAACCAATTCGCCTGTATATTGCACATGTTCATCAGCATAGGCATCAATGCTGTTGCGAATTTCTTCAGGCAAATTTTCCCAAGATTTTTTATTCATAATGATGGCAAAGGGGTAGACAGGCATATTTATTTCAAATCCAAATTGGCAATCCAAGGCATAATTCATATCATAAAGCGTATCCCATGAAGAACAAACTCCGTCCACAACTCCTTTTTGCAGGGCTTCGGGGGTTTCTGACATGGGAATTGAAACCGCTTGCCCTCCGATTGCTTCTAAACTGTCTGAAATCGAACCCGATGAACGCAAGCTAATTTTTTGCAAATCTAAAAGTGAATTAATTGGCTTTGTGCTCATAATTTGAGATGGGGCAGAGGTAAACACGGAAAGCACCTTGTAACGTGCCAATTCCTTGGGTTTATGAATTTTAAAAACTTCCCAAGCCACATAGCTCGCCTCTGAGGCAGAAGTAAAGCCCAAAGGAAGCCCAAAAATTTCAAATAAAGTAAAAGAACCAGGATAATATAACATGCTGATACAACCGATATCGGCTTGACCTTGAGCAATTCCCCTAAGCATTCCTTTTACATCCAATAGGGTTCCGCCTGGAAAAGTTTGAATATTTAATTGTCCGTTTGTGCGTTCATTAATGGCCTTGATCCATGCGTCCATTTGTAAGCTTGGAAAAGTGCTTGCAGGTGGAAAATTGGCATAACGCAAGTCCTTGGACATGGCTTCTGAAAATGATAAGCTAAAAATTATCAAAAGAGAAATAAGAGAAAAGGGTAGAGATTTTGTCATGATGATTACCTACTTTGTTAAAGTTATTAAGGAAGTTCGGATTGATTTTCTTGGGGGAAAACTTTTTTGAAAAAAAGCTTTTCCACCCATGTGATTCCTGATTGAGGTGGAAAAACACGTTTTTTTGAACCAACCAAAAAGGCCTGCGGCCGGGCGAGTTTTTCCCCTCAAACTCCCTCTTTTTTTTGAATCTTTATTTATTGGCCAAAAAAAAAGAGCTGCAAACCAATGTCAGCAACTCTTTATAATATGAAAATTTGTTATTTATATAGCAAAAGAAAGCCCTGACATTTTGCCACGGCACCACCACAAACCAAAGAAAAATAAATGGGCAAAGCCACTATTAAACTTTATTGATGATTGATTTGCCAAAATACTTTTCATTTAAAATTCCTTAATTTAATGTAAGATGATTTTTATTAATTTTATTGTGTTTGTCAAGTTAAAATTAAAAGTGAATAACAGCAAATTGCGTTGTTCCAATTTGGGGGCCTTGCCCCCAAACCCCCAGCAAAGGGAGTGACTCCCTTTGCAAACCCCAATGATGTTTCCAAATTTTGTTTGAAAACATGGCAAAAACAAGAAATTTTCATTATAGTTATATTATTACCTGGAGCAAAAAGTATTTGAATAAACTTTGGAAATATGTTATGTTTTTTTTATGGAACAAATAGATACAAGAAAACTTTCTCATAGTGCAAAAG
>CAYJGE010000082.1:0-13676 GCA_964369835.1 uncultured Mailhella sp. | reverse complement strand
TCTAAAATCAAAAATCATGCCATAATTATGGTTTTTTAAAACCGGAATGGCGTGCGTGATTCCGGATTGAGGGGGAAAACCACGTTTTTTTGAAAAAAGCGAGTTTTTCCCCCTCAAACGTAAGCAATCGCTTCCCCCTTTCCTTAAAAAACATTTTATTAAATAATAATATAACTATTTTGATTTATTAATATTTTACTTAATATCTAAAATCAAAAATTATGCCATAATTATAGTTTTTGAAAACCGGAATGGCGTGGAGTGAGATAGCATTTATAAAAAAATATTTTGGCACAAATCATGATTTATTATTTTAAAATAAAATTAAAATAATAAGTTAGTCTAAAAACCATATAATGTTTTATAAGGAGATGATAATGGAAAAAATTCTCAATAAAGATTTATTTGTTTCAAAGTGTTATGTTAATGGAGCATGGATAGATGCGGACAATCAGGCCAAAATATCTGTTGATAATCCGGCCACGGGTGAAATAATCGGAACTGTTCCAAATTGCGGTGAGGCTGAAACCAAAAGAGCCATTGATGCAGCCCATGATGCATTAAAATCTTGGAAAGCACTGACAGCCAAAGAAAGAAATGCTTATTTAATTACTTTGGTTCATTTAATTGAAAAAAATAAAGAAAGTTTAGCTCGTATTTTAACCCTTGAACAAGGCAAACCTTTGCCTGAGGCAACAGCCGAAATTTCCATAGGTTCAGGTTATTTATCATGGTTTATTGAAGAAGCAAAACGTACTTATGGCCGAGTAATTCCACCTCCGAGACCAAATGTCAGACCAATTACAAAAATGGCACCCATTGGCGTTGTTTTTGCTATAACTCCTTGGAATTTCCCATCTTCAATGATAGTCAGAAAAATTGCCCCTGCACTTGCAGCCGGTTGTACCGTTGTGGTAAAAACACCCTCATCAACTCCCTATAGTGCTTTAGCCTTTGCAAAACTTGTGGAAGAAGCAAAAATTCCTGCCGGTGTATTCAATGTAATCACAGGTGATGCTAAAATAATAGGCAAAGAAGCAAGCACAAATCCAAAAGTTCGCAAAATCAGTTTCACAGGTTCAACCCCAACAGGAAAAAAATTGATGGAACAATCAGCCTCAACCATGAAGCGCTTGTCCATGGAACTTGGCGGAAACGCTCCTTTCATTATTTTTGATGATGTTGATTTGAATTCAATTATGCCCACTGCCATTGCTTGCAAATTTAGAAATGCAGGACAAACTTGTATTTGTGCCAACCGTTTCTTTGTGCATAAATCCATTTATGATCAATTTATTGCAACCTATGCCGAAGAAATTAAGAAAATGAACATAGGAAACGGGCTTGACGACAATATTCAAATCGGCCCCATGATTAATGAAGCAGCCGTTGAAAAGGTTGATGCCTTGGTTGCAGATGCACTTGAAAAAGGCGCAAAGCTTGTTTTAGGCGGTAAAAGGCATGCGCTTGGTAAGAATTTCTATGAACCTACCCTCTTGTCAGGTTTGACCGCAGACATGAGAATTTTTAAGGAAGAAATTTTTGGGCCTGTGGCTGCCGTTATGCCATTTGAAACCGAAGAAGAAGTGATTTCCCTTGCCAATGATTGCAGCCTTGGGCTTGCTGCCTATGTGATGACAAATTCCTTGGGGCGCTCATGGCGTATACCCGAAGCCTTGGAGTATGGAATGGTAGGCGTAAACGATGCCACCCTTGCCATGGCAGAAGTTCCCTTTGGAGGAGTTAAAGAAAGCGGTATGGGCAGAGAAGGCGGAATTGAAGGCATTTTAGACTATATGGAAACACGCTATACATTACTTGGCGGAGTAGAATAATTTTCTTAAAACCCTTTATTTCACTCGTTCGCAATGACTGCCTTTTTTTGTTTTTATTTCGTTAAACGACAATTTTAACCCTGTGATATATCAAGAAAAAACAAGAGCGGTGTCATTGCGAGAACGAAGCCCAAAGGGCTGAGGACGTGGCAATCTCCCTATTAAAGGCTGTCCCCGTTACGGGCTATTTTTAGTTCCCGATTTGGTGAGGAGATTGCCACACTAGTTTCACTCGTTCGCAATTGTTACTGCTTAAGTTGGGGCATTGCGAGAAAAAAATTCGTAAAGACGAAGCCCACAAGGGATCCCTTATTCCATGAACCTGACAATTCACATAATATGATCAAAACATTAAAGAATTTGCCTAACTCCTTGTCCTTCAATTATACTTTTTCCGTTTGCAATAGGTTTAATTGCAATTTGAGTTGTAATTCTTTCTTTCAAAGAAGAAACATGTGAAATTATACCAATTAATTTCCCTTCTTCTTGAATATTTGCCAAGGTAGTCAGGGCTGTTTCCAAAGCATCATCATCAAGAGTTCCAAAACCTTCATCAAGAAATAGTGATTGAACCTTGACCTTTTGCCCTGAAATTTGTGAAAGTCCAAGTGCCAGAGCTAAACTGACAACAAAACTTTCTCCGCCTGAAAGGTTTATGGTGGGCCTGATTTCACCTGCCTGATAATTATCAATTACATTTAAAATAAGTGGATATTGTTTATTGTGATACAAAGAATATCTATCTGTCATTTTTGCAAGTTGTTTATTGGCATTATTGATTAAAACTTCAAATGTCAGGCCTTGGGCAAAGTTACGATATTTTTTACCGTCTGCCGAACCGATAAGTTGATGCAATTTTTCAAATCTTTCAACCTCATACTTTTGGACATTTATTTTTTTAAATATTTCTTGAAATTTAATTTCCTCTTCTTTATTTAATTTTAATTTTTGTTTGGCACTTATAATCTTTTCATAAATAATTTTTTGCTGTTCTTGCAGTTGTACCAGTAATATATTTAAATTTTCCAAACTGTCTATGATGTCGAAGGGATTTAAATTTTTGGAAATGGAATCTTTTTCAATAGAATCTTTTTCAGTGATTAATTGCTGTTCTTTGGTTTGGCAAATAATATCTAATTCTTGTTTTTTTTGCTCCAGTTCCTTATTCTTCTTTTCCAATTTTTCTAATTCTTCAACTGTCAAAATGGCTTCAAGGTATTTGTTTTCATTTTCAAAACCAAGCTCAAGGATTTTAGAAATAAATTCTTCATTAAATTTAAAAATATTTTGTCCGCAAATGATGTTTTGTTCTTGAATACTTGTCAGTTGAGTTTGGGATTGTCCAAGAACTTTTTGACTTTCCTCATACATTTTAAAATTATTTTCCATGCTTTTTTCAATTTGTCTAATTTGATCATGGAGTTTTTTTTCTTCTTGTTCAATATTTTTATGAGCAAACAAAATCTTTCTTTCTTTTTCGTCCTTTATATATTCATCATTTAGAATTTTAATTTGTTCTGCCAATTTATCCTTATTTTCTAAGAGGTTTTGGATTGTATTTTCAGTAAGATTAATTTGTCCCATTAGTTTTTGACTGTTTTCTTGTAGATTTATCTTGGCTGTATGCATTTTTTGCCATGATTTTAATCTGTCCTTTAAGGAAAGTTCAAGTTGTTCAAGATTATTTATGTCCATTTGGGCAATATTTAAAGTATATAGTACGGATTTTATCTCATTTTCTTTGACAATATGGGCATTTTTATTGTTTTCTAAATTAGTTTGATTTTCCTTTAATTGTTTTTCCAAATTATTTATATCTTTTTCAATGTTTTGCTCTAAAAGTAATAAATTTAATTCTTTTTCCTTAAATTTTTGAAATTCTTCTTGATGCTTTATAATGTTTTGTTCTGCTTTTTCAGCTTGTAAGATAATATTTTCTATGGCTATAATTTCATGATCAAGGTTTGAAAGTTTTGGAATATTTCCAAGGGCAAAGGGGTGATCCAAGGCACCGCAAAGAGGGCAAGCTTTGCCGTCCTCCAGTTTTTTTCTATGCTCTTCAAAGCTTAAAATTATTGTAATTAACGATTTTTCTTTTAATAAAGTATCTTTTTGGGTTCTGTATTCTCTCAATAATTTTCTATTCAAAATTTTTTCAAGTTCTTCATTTTCTTTGGAAATAAAAGCACTAATTTGCTCTGATTGTTTGGATAATTTATCTTTTTCAAGATTTTTTTTGTGTTTATCCTTTAAAAGTAATTGATATTGAGCTTGATTTTGTTTGCTTTTTTCCAATAGAATATTTTTATCATTAATTATGTTTTTTAATGATTTTAATTGTTCAAGAATTTGACCAAGGTTTGATACCAATATTTCATCATGTCCATATTGTTCAAGCAATAAATTATTTTTTTCCATTTGTACTTGAATTAAATTTAAATCTTTCTTATCTTTTGTTATTTTTGCTTGTAAATTTTGATGTTTAATATTTTCTTGTTCTTGGATTTTCAGCTGTGAATCCAGGTTATTTTTTTGAATGGTTAACTTTTGATCCAAAAACCTTACTTGTTTAAAAATAGGGCTTTGTTTTTCAAATTCCTGTTTTGCCATATTTAGGGCATTTATTAAATTTTCTCTGGATTTTTGGCAATCTGCAAATTTTTTTTCTAAACTTGGAATAAGCAGTTTTTGCTTTTCAATATTTTTATTATTTTCCCTATATTGTTTTCTATAGGTATTTAAAAGGACAAAAACTCCATCTGCTTTGCTTGCTTTCTTTGCATTTTGCAATTTAATTTGATAGGGCAAAAAATTATTGATTTCTGAAGCTAATTTTTCTTTTTGAGATTTTATTTCCAGCAGTTCTGATTGTAATCTATTTATATTATTAAATTTATTTATTTTTGCTTGACAAATATTTTTTTGCTCTGTTATTATTTTTTCTTCATTTTCTTGATTTAAGATTAAGTTTTGCAATTCATTTTTTTGTTCATCGTCAAGCAAAGAAATAAAGTTTGTTTGTTCTTGTAATTTGCTTAGCTTATCTTGTTCAATCCTAAGTTTTTCATGGCATAAAACAGAAATTTCCGAATAAATTTCTGTGCCTGTGATTTGTTCCAATATTCCTGATTTTTCTGAAATATCAGCCTTTAAAAAAGCATCAAAATGCCCTTGAGCCAAAAGGGTTGACCTTGTAAATTGCTGAAAATTCATACCGGTTTTTTCTTCAATCAGCTTTAAAACCCCACCTCTGCTTGTTGCCAATATTTTGCCGTCGGGATAGGAAGAAATTGCATGCTCAGGAGCTTGCAAATTATTTTGGGCTTGTTTTTTAGCTTTTCTTTGCTCAAACCTACAAAGAAACCTGCCTTCTTGAGAAGTGAATACAATTTCGGAAATACATTCGCCCGAGTGACGTGACATTAATTCATTTTGGCTTTTACTTATGGTTTTTAACCTTGGGGTTTGTCCGTACAGGGCAAGGCAAATTGCATCTAAAATGGTAGATTTTCCTGCACCTGTGGGTCCTGTAAGAGCAAAAATTCCACTGTCCATATATTCAGAACAGGTGAAATCAATTTCCCATTCACCATATAATGAATTTAAATTTTTAAATCTAAGTTTTTCTATTTTCATATTTTATTCGTTTATATATTTATTCTTTATTTTTATCTTGTTCATAATAAAGGTTTAATATTTCATTATATGTTGTCAGTAAAATCTCTTTGTCTTTCTCATTTACATCATAGGCATCTAAACAGCGGTTAAAAACTTCCTTTTCATCGAGTTCGGGTAATTGTTCATCTAAATATTTTGTTTTAATAATTTGTTGTAAGGTTTGATTATTTCTTATTCGGCATATTGCAAGGGAACTTAAATTAATCATTTCTTCCAATAAATATGAAAGGTTTGGAACTATTTCTTGACCTGTATAAATAATTTCCAGCCAAGCATTGGAATTGATTTGTTTCAGGTTTGAAATATTAAGTTTGATTGTTTCCAAATCTCCTGAAATTCTGATTAATTCTTGAAAAATAGGGACTTTTATTTCCACAATTTTTTTAATAAACTCATTATTGTTTTCAAAAAATTCTAAAGATATTATATTTTTTTGTACAATTGTTTCATCAAAGCCTAGGGCTATGGGTGAACCAGAATAACGAATATGTTCTTTTTTATCAACTAATTGAGGTAGGTGTAAATGCCCAAGTGCCACATAGTCAAAATTATCGGAAAAAATATCCGAGCCCACAGTCAATAAGTTTCCTACATATAAATCTCTGACTCCATCATCCTTAAATGTTTTTCCTCCTGTGGCAAAAAGATGCCCTGTGGCAATTATTGGCAGTTTTATATTTTTTTCTTGAAAAATTTCCTCTTGTTTTTTTTGAGCCAATTGAGCTATTTGATCATAGTGATTTTTCATGGCATGTTGCAATGTCAAATGGGTTTCATTTTTATCTTCGCCCATTGCCATGAACCTTAAATCCCTATCTCGCAAATAGGGTACGGCACAAACTATTGCCAGTTCACTAAGTTCATTTTTTAATAGAAAGATATTATTTTCCGGATTTTCATGGTCAGCCTGTCCCACAACATAAATTTTTAAAACTTGCAATAAATGTTTTGGAGCTTCCAAAAGTGTTGGAGAGTCATGGTTTCCACCAATAATCACAATGTTTTTGCAATTTGTAAACCCTAATTTGTATAAAAATTTATAATACAGTTCCAAGGCAGTATTTGAGGGAAGACTTGTGTCAAAAATATCACCGCATATAAGTAAAATATCGGCATTTTCTTCTAATATTTTATCATGTAACCACTCTAAAAATCTTGCAAATTCGGCATATCTTTTGCGTCCGTACAGGGAACGTCCCAAATGCCAGTCTGATGTATGAATTATTTTTATCACTTTTTTTCTCGTTTTGTCTAAGCTAAAGAGCATACTAAATAGTAAAAAAAATTAATTATGTATATAATTAAGGTTGTTATAAACATTTATCGAACAATTAAGAAAATATCTTGTTTTATAAAAAAATTAATGAAACTTTGATTTGATAATTTTTACTTAAATTGATAGTCATAATTATGCCAAGTTATGATTTATTCGTCAATTTAACTTATGAGCCGTTTTCAAAGCCGACGCATCTTGATTAAAATAGTAATTCAACCATATAATATATTGATATATCATGATTTTCCATATCAAAATTTTTATATTTTTCCTATGGAACATGTTTTTTTATGGAAAGGGGGAGTTTGAGGAGTAAAAATTCATTTTTTTTCAAAAAAAAAAATCTGGTTTTCTCTCTTTTAAAAAAATTTAATGTGATTCAAAAAATTTAATATCAAAAACAGATTACTTGACAAATATAAACAACTCATGTAAATATAGCATTATTAATAAAATAATATTTTTAGCAAAGCAAGCAGATGTTTTATGTAAAAATAAACAATTTAACCTAAATTTTTCGGAGAAAGTTTATGAAATTAAAAAGTTTAGTTTTAGCCTTCAGTTTGGTTATCTTTTCAGTAGCTCCTGCCCTTGCCCAAAAAACCGTTTATAAGCTTGGAACAGGTGACCCTGAAAACTCAGAACAAGGATATGCGGCAAAAGTTTTTGCAGAATACGTTAATGAAAAAAGTAATGGAGCCATTGAAATTCAAAATTTCTATAATGGCGCACTTGGTGACGAAAGTGAATCCTTGCGAAATGTCCAACAAGGAACACTCCCCTTTACTGTTGCCGGAATTGCTAACTTGGTGCCATTTGAAAAACGTCTTGGCATCTTAACCCTTCCTTATCTTTTCTCAAACCTTGATGAAGTTGTTGCCGGAACAAATGGTGAAGCAGCCAATCTTTTGGGTAGTTATGCAACAAAAGCAGGTTTTAGAATTTTAACTTGGACTTATACTGATTTTCGTTATATTTCCAATAGTCAACGTCCAATTACAAAAATCGCCGATATTAAAGGTCTGAAATTCCGTGTTCCTCAAAGTGCTGTTCTTATTGCCGCTTATAATGCCTTTGGCGGAAGCCCAACCCCAATTTCTTGGGCAGAAACCTTTACAGCCCTTCAACAAGGCGTTGTAGATGGTCAATGCTATGGTTATATTGGATTTAATGCCAATAAATTTATTGAAGCCAATCAAAAATATATCACAGAAGTACACTACACTTATCAATTACAACCACTTGTAATGAGTGAACGTGTTTACAGAAAAATGAGCCCCGAGCATCAACAACTTATGATTGAAGCCGGATTGGTTGCTCAACAAGCAGTTCTTCAATACCAAATTGATGAAGGCGGAAAAGCAAAAGACGAACTTATTGCAAAAGGTGTTGTAATTTCTACACTTACAGATGAAGACAAGTGGAAAAAAGCCGCATTTGAAAAAGTATGGCCTGAAATGGCTGAGTTTGTAGGCGGAGAAGAAGCCATAAATGCTTACCTAAAAGCCGCATCTCTTCCTGCATGGCAACCTGCTGAATAATTTCCATATAATTTAGAGTTTTACCTTATGAAATCAACCGAAATATTTTCGGTTGATTTTTTTTTATCAGGGAAAACCTTGGGAAAACCTTGGGAAAACTTTAGGAAAACACTTTAGGGCATTTTTGGAAAAGAATTGTCCTGAAATACCCTAAACACTTCATTGGAGCATGGCGACATTGAAGTGCAAAAAGCAAGAATAGAAGCGGCTTTGCCACTTCGTTAAATGATTGCTTTTTGAAAGTTATATGGGTTAGAGAAACACTTTTATGATTTTGTAACAATTTAGAATTTAGATATAATCAGCATTTCCTAAAAGGATACTTTTAATAAAATTTTTAAAATCAAGTCTTGATTATTGCCAAGCAATAAAAATTTTGATATACATTGTTAATGTAATTGCTGACTTAAAGTCTATGCAACCCAAAACCAAGAATAGGTGTATTTTATTTATATTGTTAATTACCTATATCTAAGCATTTGATTCTTGTAATAAAACAGAAAACATTTTTTTGTATATATTGATTAATTAAACAGTCAATACCAAAAAACAGAACAACTAATGATTAACAAAAACAATTAAAGATTAATAAAAATAATTAATAAAAATACATAGATAAAATTCAAGTATCTGCCAAAAAAATTTTTGCTCATGCAAGAATTTTACACAACAACCATAATGATTTTTTGAGGAATCTGATTTTCAGGCATTCACCAAACAACATTCTAAGTCAGTGTGAGTTTTGCAAAAAACTTGTTTATTATTTTTTTAGCATGAACCAATTAAATTTTAACATCTTTGCGGTCGGTAACTAATGAGTTTATATAAACATCTTTGCATGTATTTGATTTTGCTTTGCATTGTTTCAATCATTGCTTTTCTTATTTTAACTTTGCCAGGCTTAAACTGGTTACATATTGCTTTTTTAACCATTCCTGTTTCAATTTTTTCCGTAAGTCTGGTATGTCTTTTTATAAGTTTTGTCATGTATAAAAGCACACTCAACACTACATTGATAACGTTAAAAAGACGAGCCAGCAGAGTTTATGGAGAACTTTTAAACCATAAAATGCGTTTAATTGAAGTAATAGACGGAAATAGTAGTTTTATTGATATTGAAAAATATCTATACCCTGAAGATGCTTTTTTAAAAATAAAGAAATTTATTTTTGAAGAATATTTTTTATTAATAAATTATGATCCTTTCATAAAAAATACAAATTCTTATGTGGCAATAAGAGATTTTTACTCTTTACATATGGAACTTGTCACATTTATTCGTGCCTTAAATTATGACATCATTGAATTTAAAAAATTTAAAATTTTATATCAAAAAATTTATAGACAACCCATTGTGGACGATACTCCGGAAGAAAACTTTAATCATCCCGACTTAATAGACTCCTTTGAAAATTTCCGTATAGGCTTAGATTATTCCATGCTAAACTCTGAAAAACTGATGGAATTTATCGAAACACATTTAGTTTCACTTGATAAATATTTTGCTGTCGGTGTGCCTTGGGAAACCTATAAATCACAGTACAAAGCCGAATTTAAGCGCTGGATACGCGAAAACAGTTAATCAACACTGAAAAAACTACTTTTGGTTTTTCAGTAATGAACACTGACTTTGAGTGCCTTAATGGAATGCAAAATTTTTTTGCTAACTTTGCGTCGTGCAAAATTTTCTGTATATTTTATTAAATTTTTCTTTTTAACAAATAATAGTTGTTCTGTTTTTTCAGTATCAGCTAATTAATAAACCTTGTAGAAATCTATGAATAACAATATTTCTATGCTTGAAAAAGCAATCGACTATAAATTTAAAGATGATACATTACTCATTCAAGCCTTAACTCACAGTTCCTATATAAACGAAAACAATTTAGATAAAAACCATAATGAGCGATTGGAGTTTTTAGGGGATGCGGTTTTGGAACTACAAATTTCCAAATATTTATACCAAAAATTTCCAAACGAAAGAGAAGGAATTTTAACCAACTTACGCTCCGGTCTGGTTAACGAAAAATCCCTTGCCAAAATTGCCAAAAATATTAATTTGGGTACATTTCTTAATCTTGGAAAAGGTGAAGAAAAGCAAGGAGGAAGAACCAGATCAGCCCTATTGGCCGATGCTCTTGAGGCTCTGATCGGAGCTGTTTTCCTTGACGGTGGATATCGCAGCTCTCAAAAATTAATTTCTACTCTTTTCGATACAAAACACAAGGAACCTGAGATTAAAACCCAACAAAAAAGTTTTAAAACCCTATTACAGGAATACACTCAAGCCAATTTTCATTTCACTCCCGAATATAAACTTATTTCTGAAACAGGACCTGAACACTCTAAAAAATTTACAGTTTCCTATGATGATAAAAGAGGATTAAAAATTGAAGCAAGTGGAAACAGCCATAAAAAGGCTGAACATGAAGCAGCCAAGCTTGCTTTGGAGTTTTACAATCAAAAAACATCAATTTAATTTTGTTATTTAATTTTGCTATTTAATTTTGCTATTTAATTTTGCAATGTACGCTGATTTTATATGCTGACGCAATATATTATAAATAATAAAATCGGCTTAATGGATTGTTCAAAAAAACTCCCTAAAATATCCGTATTTCTTTAGTTTTTCCTCATTTTCAGCAATCCATAAAATGCTTGACCAAGACTGATTGCCCCATCCCCGCAGGGCATATTTTTTGGCAACATTACATCAAGCCCTTTTTCATATAAGCCTTTGGATAATTTTAACAAAAGACTTGAATTATTCATCACTCCTCCGGCAATTACAATTTTTTTAACCGAGCTAATTTTCACAGCTTGCTCAATCATATTTAAAAAACCATTTGCCAATATTTGATGAAATTGCAAAGCAAGTTCCTTGGTTGACATATCTAAATTTTTTACAAAATGAGCAAATAAAGCCATGGAATCAAGCTCCCAAATGGGAGTATGACTATCATATTGATTGTTTAACGATTTGACTTGTTTATTAAAAAATTTCATTCTTTCTTGTTTCATCTGATTATTTTCAAGGATTGGACAAGAAAATAAGTTTTTCGGCTCTGTTTTTAAAAATTTGCCTTTTAAAAACTCGTCTTTTAAAAACTCTCCTTTAAAATCAACCAAGTCCATAGCACTTTCTAATTTTATGGCAGCTTGCCCCTCATAGGAAGTTATAAAATTTAATCCAAGCAAAGCTGAAACAGCATCAAATAAACGTCCACAACCACTACTTTCTTGACATTGTATATTTTTTTCAAGAAGTTGTGTAATTAATGGTGAAATTTCGGCACATTTTTTATTGTCAAGCCAAGGATACGGAAACTTATTTTTTTCATTTTCAGTTAAATATCCAAACTTTACGCAATTTTCATACAGGGCTTGAGCAATTCTCCAAGGTTCATATATTGCAGCTTCACCACCGGGTAAAATAAGAGGGGAAATACGCCCAAGCCTTATCATAATATGATTTTTAGGCTCAAGATATAAAAGTTCCCCACCCCAAATTTTTTGATCAATTCCAAGCCCTGTACCATCAAGAATCAATGCCAAGCAAGCAGATAAATCATAATTTTCCTGCTCTGCCAAAACAGCATAGGCATGGGCATAATGATGAGGCAAAGCAAGAAGCTCAATATTATTTTTTTCGGAAAATTCCTGTGCAAATTTTGTACTTTGAAAATCAGGATGTAAATCACAAACAACAGCCTGAGGTTTTACTTCCAGCAGTTTTAAAAGATGTGCAAAGGTTTCCTCATAAAATTCCATTGTGGATAAATTATCCAAATCACCTATATGCTGACTTACAAAAGCCTCATTTCCCCTTGTCAAACAAAAGGTATTTTTCAAATGAGCTCCAACTCCAATCACAGAATCTAATGTGTTTTTCGCTAAAATTTTAGGTAAATTTATTGGATTTGGTACATAACCCCTTGCACGTCTAAAAAACATCTTTGTCGGAAAATTTTCATAAGCCTGATCTTCTTCCTTTAATTTTTTATCTGGCAAAGCAAGGCAGACGCTGTCATCAACCCTAACCAAAATATCCCGATTATGAAATAAAAAATAATCTGCAATACCCTTTAAATCTTCAATTGCCTTACGATTTTTAATACAAATGGGTTCTCCGCCGGCATTGGCTGAAGTCATAATTAATGCTTTAGGTGTAAAATTAAAGTTATTGGAAAGCAATTTCGGATTAAATAAAATCTTATGAAGAGGAGAATAGGGCAGCATAATTCCAATTCGATGAGTGTCAGGAGCAATATTGTCAGGTAAAACATTATGTTTTTTTGGACATAATACAATGGGGGCACTTGGCGATAAAAGAAGCTCTTTTGCCCCTTCACTCACATGGGCAAGTTCTTGTGCTGTTTTCAAATCTGCAACCATAATGGCAAAGGCCTTTGCCGGCCTATTCTTTCTGATTCTCAATTCTGCAATGGCTTTTTGATCAAAAGCATCACAACAAAGTTGAAAACCACCCAAACCCTTTATTGCCAAAATTGAACCATCTTTTATATATTCTATGGACTTTAGCAGAGCAGCATTGTCAAATAAAGTATTTTTAGAAAAAATTTCAGGTGTTTTTTCAATATCATGAATAGAATTTAGCCATATTTTTGGCCCACAAGTCGGGCAAGCATTGGGCTGGGCATGAAATCGCCTGTCAAAAACATCATCATATTCAGCCTGACAGCTTGCACACATTGGAAAACATGCCATGCTGGTAAATTTTCTATCATAGGGAATAGAATGGGTAATGGTATATCGAGGCCCACACGATGTGCAATTGGTGAAAGCATAGCCCTTACGAAAATTATTCGGCTCTAAAATATCTACTTCACAATCCTTGCAAGTTGCCACATCGGCACTGATCAAAACACTATGCCCACCATGCTCTCCCTCCTCAGTTTGTCGTATTATAAAAATTTCATCATCTAAATTTATTGGTTCAATCTCAAAAATTTGATGTTCTGTAATTTTAGCCAAAGGAGGCAGGTTTTGCTCAAAATCAAGATTAAAACCATTAAGATTGATTTCATTTCCCTCAATTTCAATAATTACCCCTTCCACGCTATTTAAAACAAAGCCTGACAAATTATTTTTATGGGCAATTCTATACACAAAAGGGCGAAAACCTACCCCTTGCACCTGACCGTGGATAATATGCTTTAATCGTTTTTTCACAATACTAAACTCCCACTGTTTGGCTGGTATTTTTGAGGCAAAAAATTATTTATTATTAAAAATTTTTGGAAAGGAGGTTTGGGGGAAAAGCTTTTTTCTAGGGTGTGTTTCTAAATTCTTATATTGTTTTCTATTACTTGTTTTTGCTTCGCA
>CAYJGE010000081.1:0-13729 GCA_964369835.1 uncultured Mailhella sp. | reverse complement strand
AAAAAATGAGTTTTTCCCTCCCAAACCCGCCCTTTCCTGAAAAAACAAATTTCAAATATGTTATTTTTTAATTTAAAATAATATAAAAAGGGAATTATTGATAATATATTTTATTGTAAAAAATTTTAAAATTATTTTAAATTTATAAAATCAATATATTATATATAAAAAATTATCCGAACAGTAATGGGAAAAACCCCATTTTTTGAAAAAATGAATTTCAAACTCCCCCTTTCCTTAAGAACTTTATTTAGTCGATACTGAATATTAAAATTTAATTTTCAGGTTTTAAATAAATATGCAAATCTTGACCAACTGATTTTGTATAAACTATTTTAAAATTTAGTGCTTGCGAAACCTCAGAAATGGATCTGCCTGTAAAAACATCTTGCATATTACTATCACCCATGATTGTTGGCGCAACATATAATATTAATAAATCAACCAAGTTTTGCTCTAAAAGATTTAAACCCAATGTAGGGCCACCCTCACATAAAACATAAGGACAAGCTTGATTTTTATATAAATCTTCAAGCATTAGTTTAAGGTTTATTTTATTTTCACTACCTGCAATTTCTACAGTTTTAATATTTTTACTCTCTAAATAATTAAGAAATTTAGCATTTCTTTGCTCATTTGAAAAATATAAAATAGTTTCATCTGCTCTTTGCTCAAAACAATAATACTCTTGTTCTTCAAAATTAGCAAAGAGATATTTTGAACCTAAAATTATTGCTCTGGGGTTTTTTATAGCCGTCCTTGTTCTTGCTGTCAATTTTGGATTATCTTTTAAAAATGTTTTGGCACCCACCAAGATACTACCTTTGCCTATCCCAATGTTTTCCCTAAGTTTCATTAAAACTTCTTTTGATTCTTCACCACTGATTTTATGATTGCCACCTGTATTATGTCCAATTTTACCATCTAAACTGCAAGCCATTTTCAAAATAACATAGGGACGATTTTTATTTTGCCAAATCGTAAAATCAGCAAGCAATTCTTCACATTCTTTGACACATACTCCAACTTCAACATCAATATTATGTTCTTCTAAAATTTCAATCCCACCCTTGGCCTTAGGGTTTATATCCCTTACCCCAACAACAACTTTTTTAATTCCACTTTCAATGATAGCACTTGTACAAGGCGGAGTTTTACCTTCATGGCTGCAAGGTTCCAAAGTTACATATAGGGTACAATCAGAAAAATATATTTGTTTATTCTTTCTGTTTTCAACATTTTTTTCATAGGCATTGGCAAGTAATTTATTGCTAAATTCAAATTGTTCATTTTTATGAACTCCAAATTTTATTGCCTCCAAAATACATTCGACTTCCGCATGGGCTTTACCATATTCTGTATGATAGCCGCTTGCAATCATAGTATCTTTATATACCAAAACAGCTCCGACACAAGGATTTGGAGCTGTATGCCATTTTCCTTTTTGAGCCAAAAAAATGGCTTCTTTCATAAAATAATTTTCTTGCATAAGTACTTTTTCTGGGTATTGCTCCCCCAAATAAATAATGGACAAACCTTTGTGTTTGAAGATGTAAACTCAAATAGTTATGTATTTTTATAGTCATTCGTGTCCACTGAATAATTGGTGGAGCAATATTTATATTCATGTTTTTATTGTTTTTCAGGTAAAATTTTGGAAATTTGTTTTTCCTTTGGTAACCATGTCACCAAAATATTTTTGAGTTTTTTCACTTCAATAGGCTTGGCCAAGAAGTCATTCATACCCTCATTTACAAAAAGTTCTTTTGCTCCGACAAGGGCATTTGCCGTAAGTGCTACTATAGGTAAATTTTGATAGTAACTTTCTTCCATATTTCTTATTGCCGCAGTTGCGTCAATGCCGTCCATTTCCGGCATCATATGATCCATGAACACCAGATCATATTTATTGTCTTTAACCATTTCAACTGCAATTGCCCCATTCATTGCTGTTTCCACACCAATTTTATAAGGCTTCATTAAACCTTTTGCTACTTCTAAATTGATTCTGTTATCATCTACAACAAGAATTTTTGCATCCGGTGCTATAAAACTGAAATTATCTTCTTCTTTTTGAATATTAAATTGAATTTTACCGAATATTTGTGCCATTTGCACACAACTAATTGGTAAACTCACAATATTTTCATCATAATAGACAGTTGTTTCATTGGGGTTTGTTGTGAAAACCAAATTGGTGGCTTTATCCAATTTGCTACCTATTTGTTTTATTTTATCAATATGAACGATAGGAGCTATTACATGATCAAATTTTTCGTCTGAAAGATACTGTGCAAATTCAGATTGATTTGTGCAAATAGTGCAACTTGCATGTAAATCATCTATTGTTTTTTTGATAGAGTTGGCATAAATTTCCCTAGACTCATAAACAAGCACTTTTTTATTTTTTGCCTTATTGGTAATCGGAGTAATTTTTTTATACATTTGAGGAACTCTTACAGTAAAAACAGATCCAACTCCCTCTTCACTTTCTACGCTTATATTACCATTCATCATTTCACATAGTTGCTTGGTGATTGCAAGCCCCAATCCTGTTCCCTCAATATTTCTGTTTTTCTTGGTATCAACACGTTCAAACTGCATAAAAAGACGCTGCATATCTTCTTTTTTAATCCCCATACCCGTATCAGTAACGGTAAAAATAAGCTCCGCCATGTTATTTTTCAATTCATATTGAACAGTAAAATCAATATTGCCTATTTTTGTGAATTTGATTGCATTGCTCATTAAATTTAAGAGAATTTGTTTTATTCGTATTTCATCACCATAAAAAATACTTGGAATATCAGATTGTATGAATGTAGTCAAAGTAAGTGGCTTATCTTCAAGTCTCATTTTTGATAAGCTTATAACATCATTCAATAATGAGGCTATACTATATTCAACATTGATTATTTCAAGCTTACCTGATTCAATTTTAGAAATATCCAATATATCATTGATAATAACCAATAAGCTTTCACTGGCTTTTTTTATTTCTGTTGCATATTCTTCGGTAGCCCTGCCTTTACTTTCTCTTAATATAATTTCAGACATACCTAAAATTGCATTTAAAGGTGTTCTTATTTCATGACTCATGTTTGCCAAAAAATTACTTTTTGCCTTTGAACTAAGCAAAGCCTCCTCATGTGCGCTGCGTAACTGTTCGTCCATTTCATGTTTTTTTTGTGCATTTGCAAAAAGTTTACCAATAATGTCCAACATGTTTTCATGTGCTTCTGAATATTTTGTGTTGTCTGAATTGGTTCCTGTGGCGATGATGCCAAAAAAATCATTATATAAATATATGGCAGACGCAATACTGGTGGAACTATTTTCTATTTGGTTTACCACACCATCATTCCACTCATCATTCAACTCGGACATAAAATCATTTATAACTTTCTCTCTTTCAAAAACTTCCCTTAACTCCGCCGGAACCATACTGTAATTTATGATAACATTATTGTCTTCTTTTGTATGCAATTGAAAATTTTTATTGTCTTTTAATAAATTGGCAATATATTCTTGTATATTAGCAACATCAAAAATTATTTTTTCATCAAATTCTTTTCTATACAAGTGGGTCAAGTAAAAAAAATCTTGATTTTCAACTTGGATAAAGCGCCATAAAGTGAACTCAGAAGTATTAAAAGCAAAAGTTATTTTTTTAAGACAATCGATAAGAACGAGATTAAAGTTATCTGTCTCATTTATGGCCAACATTCTTTGTGACAGATCATTGACAACCATCAATAATTGATCTTGTTCAATTAAAGTTTTTGTTCTTGTATTAATTTCTTGTTCCAAATGAATTTGATGATTTTCAAGCTCAGCTAAGGTTTTTTCCAGTTCAAATTGTGAATTTTTTAAACTGTCAATATTAAGATGTCCGCCAATAACGCGAGTGGCTATCCCATTTTCATCTTTACTGATAATTCTTCCGACGTCTCTTGTCCAAATGAAATGGCCATTTTTATGAAGCATACGGATTTCACATTCGTAAGTTGGCCTTGTTCCTGCAACAAATTCATCTAACAACTTTGTAACTAAAACAAGATCTTCAGGATGGTTCATAGCTTCCCATTCGGCCAATGAACCGACAATTTCCTCTTGCGTATACCCAAGCATCCTTAAATATTCATCATTATATGTAATAACATCTTTTTCTAAGTCCCAGTCCCAAGTGCCAAACTCTGCAACCTCAATGGCAAGATTTAATATGTCTGTGCTTTCCCTTAATAATTGTTCTGTTTGTTTTATATTTGTAATATCTTGTAAGACACCGCAAAGAATAAGAGGTTTACCGTCTTCTGTATATTGTGTTACCTTGCCTTTATCATGTCCCCAAATAACAGAACCGTCTTTTTTAATCATTCTAAATTCAGCTTCATAAATAGGAGTTTCGCCGGCAAGATATTTACTGATGCTTTTTTCAGCTATTTCCAAATCACCGGGAAAAAGCATTGATTCCCATATGGAAACATGTGGTTTTAGCTCATCCTGTTCATAGCCTACAATTTCTGCCCATTCTTTACTGTATATAACATGATCTGTTATTAAATTCCAAATAAAAACACCTACTTTTGTTATTGAAATAGTTTCAGTTAAATGCTCAACTGTAATCATATTATTATCGACTGACATGAAAAATCTCCATTCTACAAAATAGCTTAAATATTACAAATAAATAGAAAAAATACGTAAATTCAACAATTATTACTCGGTTTATTTTCAAGTTTTATTAATTCAATATTTGCTTCTTTTAACATATTTAAGCTAAGTTCATCATCATAACTTGATAAATAATAAATTTTTTTTATTTGGCAATTGATCAACATTTTAGTGCAAATTAAACAAGGCTGAGTATTACAATAAATTTCAGCACCTTTTAATGATACACCATGAATGGCTGCTTGCACTATGACATTTTGTTCTGCGTGTAAACCACGGCAAATTTCATGTCTTTGTCCTGAGGGGATATTCATTTGTTCACGCAAACATCCCACATCCAAACAGTGTGAAATTCCGCTGGGAACTCCATTATAGCCGGTTGCTAAAATTCTTTTGTCAAAAACTGCAATTGCTCCCACTTTTCGCCTAAGACAAGTTGAACGTTCTGCCACCAATTTGGCAATATCCATAAAATATTCTTCCCAAGACAAACGTCCTGAGGGCAAACGTCCTGAGGGCAAGCGTCCTGAGGGCAAACATTCATTTGCAATTAAATTTCCATGCATATTTTTAACCTGATAAATTAAAACGATTTGACATAATTTATAAGTTCATCCACTTCTTTTTTTGTTGTAGAAAATGAGCACATTAATCTAATTTGCCCATTATCCATTTCATAGCAATAGAATTTGTCCATTAATTTTTCCATATATTTCTTTTCCATGTCAATGAAAACAGCATTTGCTTCGGGTTGTTGAACTTTCACATAATCAATTTTATTAAATTCTTCTGCCATATATTGTGCCATTTCATTGGCATTTTTAGCATTTTTCAGCCAAAGCTTATCTTCAAAATACGCCAGAAATTGAGCAGAAATATAACGCATTTTTGAAATTAATTGGAGAGATTGTTTTCTGATTCTCTTATAATTTTCAGCAAGTTCAGGTTTAAAAAATAAAATTGCCTCACCAAAAACCAATCCATTTTTTGTTCCTCCAAGGGCTAAAACATCAATTCCGGCATCCTTTGTCATGGTTTTTAAATCTACATTTAAAGCTGCACAAGCATTAGAAAGTCTTGAACCATCCATAAAAGTAAGTAAATTTTTTTCATGAGCATAGGAGGTTATGGCATGAATTTCATCCAAAGAATAAAGTGTTCCCTGTTCTGTACTTTGACTTATGGAAGCAACCCTTGGGCAAACTCTGTGATAGGTTTGACCTTCATTAATATATTTATCTAAATCTTGAGGGCTTATTTTACCATTTATTGAAGGCATGGCCAACATTTTTGAACCTGTGCAAAATTCCGGCGCACCGGATTCATCTGTATTAATATGTGAAATATCGGCACAAATCACACCTTCCCATGGGCGTAACATGGATCTCAGTGCCAATATATTGGCTCCAAGCCCATTTAGTGCCAAGCAAACTTCAATTTCTTCACCAAAAATTTCTTTAAATTTAGCCACTGCTTTTTTAGTTATTTCATCATCTCCATAGGGTTTTTGATAACCATTATTTACTGCTGATAATGCATCTAAAATTTTTGGATGTGCTCCTGCTGTATTATCACTGGCGAAACTTACATATAAATTATTCATTTTATTTCTCTTATATAGTATTTTAAGTTGACATCACTAATGTCAACTTTTTGAAAGCACACTTGCTTCGGCACTTAACAGTGTAATAAAATTACACTTATGCCTACGCAGTGGTTGCCTGCTATCGCAGTCAACATAGTAATTTAAATAGTAATTTCAATTGAAATTACTATAAATTATTATAAACATTTAGTGTTTTTTGAACAAAATCATTAAAAGTCCAACCGTAAACTGATAATACATTTTTTTCCAAAAATCTTTTTTGACACTCTGTTTTTAGTTCTTCAAGATAATTATTATCAAATAAATTTAATAATAATTTTTTTAAATCATCTTTATTTTTTGGATCAAATAAATATTTTTCCTCCAAAATATCGGGCATTACTCCCACATTTGAACCTATTATCGGTGTATTGCAAGCAATTAATTCAAGTGCAACTCTGGCTATTGTTTCAGAGCCTATAGAAGCAATCAATCCCACATCCAACATACACATTATTTGCCTAATATCATCAACAAAACCAAGGCAATGCAATTGATTTTCCGGTATTCCTTTTTCTTTGCCAAAATTACAAATATCCTGAATGGTATAATTGCAATTTGATCCAATAATTAAAAAATGTAATACTTTTTTCTCATTTTTTATTTTTTCCTTACATAAAAAGGAAAAAGTTTCCAATGCTTCGTAAAACCCTTTGATTGGGTCAAGACGTCCAATCATTCCAACCAGAATATCATTGTCAGTAAATCCATATTGTTCACGAAGTTCTTGCCTGCTCTCAGAACAAGGATAAAATTTACTTGTATCAACCCCACCTATAATAGTATATAATTTATTATAATTATTTAATTTTTCCTTAAAATAATTTGTCATTTTAGAATTGGTGGAAATAATGGCATTACAAAATTTTTTATATAAGACCTTGTTAAATACATTTAAAGATGGAAAACGTTGATCTCCTCTTGTTCTGACAAGTTTATAATTATATTTATTTTTTTTAATTGCCCACAAAAAAAATAATTCACCCCTATGGCAATTAACTATATCAGGCTTAAATTCTTTACAAATAATATCAATACCTTTACTACATTGAATTATTTCTTTAAGTTTAATTGAATTTAATGGTAGTCCCATGGTTTCTAAACCAAGTTCACTTGCCTTTTTTAAAGGTAAACTGTCTTTTAACCCAATCACAAGACATTCATGCCCTTCTTTTTTTAGACAAGCAGCCAAATTAACAGCATACCAAGCTGTAGCATTATACCATCTTACGTTAATTACTTGTATTATTTTCATTTTTTCTATTTTCTGATAGTTCGGTGGCTCTTTGAAGTGCTAGGGTTAAATGATGGAATATATTATCTTCACCAATCATTTTTAATAAATTCGTTTTTTTCAAAAGCCTTCTGGTTAATGGCGGAACTTCTGTCAAAATTACTTCATAACCCTTAATATTTTTTTGAGCGATAAATGTTTCCAAAACGTGTATACCTGTTGCATCAATGGTTGGCATATCTCTCATTTGAATCACAAAAACATTAATATTGCCCTTTGCTTTCTCAATGGCATAGTGAAAACGATCCACCATACCAAAAAAGAATGGCCCTGTTATACTAAATAAATGAACCCCTTCAGGTAATGATTTCAAATCAATTAAATTATTATATTCGTCTCTGATAACTGTTTCATGTTCAATTTCCCTTACCATACTGGCTTGACTCATACTTTGCATAAATAATAAAGAAGATAATAAAACACCGGCATAAACAGCCACAGTTAAATCCAGCAAAATAGTCAATAAAAATGTAATAATCATTACAATAATATCAGGCAAAGGACCTTGACATATTTTTTTTATGGCATGAATTTCAATCATGCCATAGGAAGTCAAAATCATAACAGCAGCAAGACAAGTAAGTGGAATTAAAGAAATAACAGGAGCAAGCCAATATAGACAGCCCAAAATAATCAAACCTTGAATTATTGAGGCAATGGGAGAGCGGGCTCCATTTGCAATATTTGTGGCCGTTCTTGCCATGGCACCTGTTGAAGGTAAACCACTAAACATGGCACAAAAAATATTACCAAAACCTTGTGCAAGTAACTCAATATTTGAAAAATGTTTATCACCGGTAATATTATCCGCCACAACACAGGTAAGCAGTGATTCAATACCTATTAAAAGGGCAATTGTTATAGCATCCGGCAATAATAATCTAATATTTTCAAAGTTAAAATCCGGTAATTGAAAGGGGGGAATACCACCTTCAATTATTCCATAACGTGATTCAATGGTTGAGACGGGAAGATCAAAAAATAAAACGATTAAAGTTGCTATAATAACTCCACAGACAGGAGCTGAAAGCCTTGGGATTTTTTTCAAAATAATTAACATTATGGTTAATGAAAAAAGTCCTAGTCCAAAGGTCAATAAATTTAAATCCGATAAATTTCCAATATAAGCAGACCAACGCGAAATAAAATCAGGTGGAAGATTGGCCACCGATATTCCTAAAAACTCCCCAAATTGAGCAGTAAAAATAATAAATCCAATACCTGTTGTCAATCCTGTTATCACAGGATAGGCAATATATTTTACAAGTCCCCCAAGCCTGCAAAGCCCTGCTATAAATAAAATTATTCCGGCCATAAAGGTTGCAAGCAATAAACCATCATAGCCATGACGAAAAACAATATCATTTACAATTACCACAAATGCAACAATGGGAGCACTTATTTGATAGCGACTTCCTCCAAAAACACCAATGATTACACCGGCAACTATTGAAGCATTTAAACCATGAATGGGGTTTACACCGGAAGCAATGGCACAGGCCATTGCCAATGGAATTGCAATGATACCAACAACTAAACCGGCTATTAAATCATTTACAAAATCATTAAAACCATAACCTTTTTTCAATACAGCAAATAATTTTGGGTAAAATGGTTCCTTGGGAGCTTTGAAATGATGCCCTTTAAAATTATGGGGGTAACTGTAACGATGCTCTTTATGATACTTAACTTTATGAATAAGCTTTGAGAATTCTTTCATAATTTTTTTCTTTTAAAATTTAATTTAGCAATGAGTTATAATATATTTTAACCTGTCTATATATAAATGTTCCTGAGTAATTACTTCATAAAATTCACTTTTTATTTCTTGATATATTTTTTTATTTTGATTAAAATCATTAATTTTACTTTCAAGTTGAATTGGATTTGTAACCAAAATTTCTGAAACCAAATCAGGTTGAAAAATTTTCAAACCTGCACTTTTTGTGGTAAATAAAAAACCTTTTGCAAACCAAACATCAAAATGTCTTTGGGTTAAAGCCTCAGGCATTAATAATGATGTAATATTTAATGTAAATTTTGCATGCTTATAATAATTTTGTAACTTTTTGTAATAATCAACGGGTTCAATATATTCCAAAATAGGTTTTAAAACTTTTTCCCAGCCCCTGTCTCCTATTAAACTAAGTTTTTGTGATAAACTGTTTAACCACTGTGCCTTATGGAAAAAATCAAGCTCGGTAGTAATTAACCCAATTTTACGAAAATCATTATTTTGCCATAAATTTATATTATTATTTTTAAAAATAATATTTTTCAATTCATTAAAATTGATTATATTGTTTTCGATTGTTGTGTCAATATTATTTAAGCAAGCCAAAATTTGTTTTTTTGCCTTTTCCAATAATTCAAAATCCATTTCTTTTGCACTGAAAAATTTATCTTTATCTTTAAAAGCTGAATGTCCGACATAAAGTAATTCTAAAGGTTTAATCTCTTCCCTTTGAAAATTTAGATTATTGGCTGCCAAAGGCAAATATTTTACATTTTTTGCACCATGTTCTTTTAAACTGTCCATGAAGGAGCAATCAGTCAAATAAATCTGACATTCTTTCCACCAATCATCTTTAAAAGCACTTAAAATATTCCATGGATTGTCTGCTATCCAAATAATCGGTATAATATTTAATTGTTTCAACAAGGCATAGACTTGTCCAAAACTATCCAAATTACGCCCATTTATTGACAAAAAAGCAAGGGGACGTTTTTGTCTTAATATGCATGATAATAAGAGATAATATTCTTGCCAAAGTTTTTGGGTTTTTCCTAAATCTTGTTTATTTAAAAGTGTTTTTTCATTATAGTTAAAATCATGATATGTTAACGCCTCAAAATTTAATTCACAAACAGCCTTACAAAGTTCTAAAAACATTAAATCCTGTTCGGAACCGGCTATAAAAATACTTCTTTGATTATTTAAAATTTTAGATTGTGTAAAATCATTAAAATTTTTCGTGAATTTTTCATAACATATTTCTTCAAGTTCTGCTAGAAGTTTGTACCAATATTTTGGAAAAAGAGCTGTATTTTGTTTATAGATGATGATTTGTAAGTTTGAAAAATCTTCTTCATTTTTTAAAATAGAAAGTAACTCATCATAAGATAATCTTATATAATTTTCAGGGATATTGATTTGAACTTGATTTTTTTCACAGGCTTTTTCAAAACCTTGAAATTCATGAAAATAAATTTCTTTTGCATCATCACAAAAATTATTTGTATCAAAATGGGCATTATAGCCTAAACCAAAAAAAATTATTTTTTTATCCTTATTTTCCTTAGTTTTTTTTTGTTTTATATAGTCAAAATAATAGTTTGTAACATAAACAAAGGAATGTTGACCCATTGCCAAAGTTTTCAATCGGTTTTGACTGTCATAAATCTTTTTGGCATTTAAATTTAATTGGCTCATTTCTTTCTCTTGGCTAAGTTTAAAAAATAGTTTATATTTTCTTTGGAATTTTGGTGGAAGCTTTATCTGATGTCATTCAAATATCATTCAGACATAATGGAGTGTTTAAAAAGTTTTCCCTAAAAAAACAACTCAATGTGTCCCTAATTCCATTTGGATTATAACAATAATTTTAAAATATTTATATAAATTATCGGACAATATAATGAAAGTATATCGTGACCATTATTTTTTACAGGCAAAAAAGGATAATTATCCGGCAAGATCAGTATATAAACTAAAAGAAATGAATGCAAGGTTTAAACTGTTCAAAGTCGGAATGAAGGTTTTGGATCTTGGTGCAGCTCCCGGGTCTTGGTCCTTATTTGCTGCCGAAAAAGTAGGAGAAAAGGGGCTTGTGCTTGCTTGTGATTTACAGGAAACCACAACAACTTTTCCAAATAATGTTAGATTTTTACAGGAAAATGTTTTTGAACGTAGTTTAGAATTTGAAAATTTATTGCAAGAACTTGGACCTTTTGATATGGTAATAAGCGATATGGCACCAAGAACAACAGGAACAAAATTTACAGACCAAGCCAGATCCTTAGAATTATGCTTGGAATCTGTGCAAGTTGCCGAAAAATATTTAAAACAAGGCGGAAATTTCATTACTAAAATATTTATGGGGCCTGACTTTCAGGATTTGGTAAAAGCCATGCGTCCTTTATTTTCAACTGTAAAAACCTTTAAACCCCAAAGTTCACGCTCTGAAAGTAAAGAAATTTTTGAAATAGGACTTGGGTTTAAAAACACGTGATTCCAATTTTCAAAAACCATAATTATAGAATGATTTTTGATTTTAGACATTAAATAAAATATTAATAAATTAAAATAGTTATATTATTATTTGACAAAATGTTTTTTTCAGGAAGGGGGGGAAGCGATTGCTTACGTTTGAGAGGGAAAACTCACCCGGCTTATGTCGAACAAAATGAGACTAAGCCTCATGTATTGGTTTAAAAAAATGGGGTTTCCCTCCTCAATCCGAAATCACTTGGGTTTAAAAGTAATCAACAATAAAACATTTTAATTAATTTTTTCATGTTAATTATAAATTTCAAATTTAATAAAAATATTGTATCTGCACGGAGGTTTTATGGCAGGGCATAGTAAATGGGCAAATATTCAACATCGTAAAGGACGTCAAGACGCTAAAAGAGGTAAGGAATTTACCAAGGCAGCCAAAGAAATAATTATTGCGGCAAAGGGTGGAGGAGATCCCTCCCACAATGCACGTTTACGTTCAGCAATAGCGGCTGCAAAAAGTGTTAATTTACCCAAAGATAAAATTGAGGCAGCCATCAGAAAAGGTACGGGGCAAGATGCAGGTGGTGACATTTTGGAAATTTTTTATGAAGGATATGCACCCGGCGGAATTGCAGTTATTGTGGAAACAGCAACTGACAATAAAAACAGGACAGTAGCAGAAGTTCGTCATTTATTTTCAAAATATGGTGGTTCCATGGGGGAAAGTGGCGCAGTTGCTTGGATGTTTGACAGACTTGGTGTAATTACTTTAAGCAAAGAAAAATATGCCAAAGAAGATGATGTCATGAATATTGCCTTGGAAGCAGGAGCTGATGATGTGCAAGATGAAGATACTATTTGGCAAATTCATACCACCATGGAAGATTTTAACATTGTGCGGGATAATTTAGAGCAAGCCAATGTTGAAATGCTTTCAGCTGAACTTTCTTTTGTTCCCAAAAACACCATTAGCGTTGACACTGAAACAGGACGGAAATTATTAAAATTTAACGATGCCTTTGAAGATCTTGATGATGTTCAAAATATTTATTTTAATTTTGAACTTCCTGATGATTTTGAAGAATAAAACATTAATTCTTGGTAAAGCTCATGAAAATAATTGGAATAGATCCGGGCTCAGTTTTGACCGGTTGGGGAATAATAGATGATCAATCAGGTGTTTTAACCTTGATTGATTGCGGGGTTATTCTTACCAAAAAAAATAACCAAAATTCGGATTTTGCAGAAAGAATTGGAGTTATTTTTCATGAGCTTCACTCAATAATTGCATATTATAAACCCGAAGAAGCGGCAATAGAACAGGCTTTTACAGCTAAAAATGCGGCAACAGCATTAAAACTTGGTCAAGCAAGAGGCAGTAGTGTGGCTGCTTGTGCATCGCATAACTTGCTTGTTTATGATTATGCTCCCACACTTGTGAAAAAATCCATAGTCGGAAATGGCAGAGCAGACAAAGATCAAGTTGCATTCATGGTCAGCAAACTTTTAAATATTAAGGTCGATCAATTTAAATCTGATACAACAGATGCTCTGGGAATTGCAATTTGCCATAGCTCAATGCGTAAATACAATAAATTACAAGAACTTATAAAAAAATAATTTTATACACTGTTCGACTAAGATTTTTTATGTAATTAATTGATAAAAATAATATACTTTAAGAAATAAAATTGATTTTTTGCTATATAATATATTTGATTTAATATTTTGTCGTAAAATATTTTAATGGTTTTTAAGATAGAAATTTAAAATTTCAATTTAATCAGCAGTTCTTTAAACCAGTTTGCAATTTTTACTTTAATCAGCCTTTCCTTAAGGAAGCACACGTCATTCCAATTCTTATATTAAAAAATATTTTTATTAAAATTGATTT
>CAYJGE010000080.1:0-13826 GCA_964369835.1 uncultured Mailhella sp. | reverse complement strand
GTTCGACATAAGCTGGGTGAGTTTTCCCCCTCAAACGTAAGCAATTGCTTCCCCCCTTCCTGAAAAAACATTTTTTTAAATAAAAATATAACTACTTTGATTTATTAATATTTTATTTAATGTCTAAAATCATGCCATAGTTATGGTTTTTTAAAACCGGAATGGCGTGGTATCACACGTCATTCCAATTCTTATATTAAAAGATATTTTTATCAAAATTGATTAGTGAAAGTTTCTTATTTTTGCCATTTTTTCAGATAAAGTTTGAAAAAATCATTAGGGTTTGCAAAGAAAGTCACACCCTTTGCCGGGGGCTTGGGGGCAAAACCCCTAAATTGGAATAACGTGAGTTTATATCGCCATATTTCAACTTAGAGCAGTTTCAATAAATATTGAGAACTCTACCCTATAGAACTTTCAAAAAGCCCATTCTTTCAAAAAAAAATGAGTTTTTTTCTATATAAAATTTAAATATCTCAGCTCTGTTTTTCAAACGACATAGCAAGTGAGACGTGATAAAAATAAATTATAAATATTTTAATCTTTCATAAAAAATTTATAATAATAATTTATGGTTACGCTTGATATGTCTTAAAGCAAAACCCAAGAAAATCATGCCTGCAAAAACATGTAAACTTTCAAGTTTAAATAAGATGGAAGTAGCTGTTACACCAAAAGATAATGCCAAAGAACGATTAAATAATTTGCGTTTTTCTCTTGGGCTCATTAGTTCAAAACATTTCAGCATATTAGTAATTGAACAGGGCAATTCAACAGATTTTTTCTCACTATTTTCAAGCTGTTCAATACTTATATCTTTAAAAAACTGTTCTCCACCTTCTAAAATTGTCAATAAAGATTTCTGATCTAAAATTTCAGAATCATATTCAATCAAAAGAGAACCTGTCCGCATATTATGCTTCAGAGATTCAATTCCGGAAATATTTTCCAACAATTCTTTAACTTTGTCTGCAACATGACTATCTTTAAATATGGGATGACGTAAACGTAATCTCCCATCAACAAAAGATGTTATAGAATCAATAATCATATCAGTTCTCCTTTTTTACTACACCATTCCGGTTTTCAAAAACTATAATTATGGCATAATTTTTGATTTTAGACATTAAGTAAAATATTAATAAATCAAAATAGTTATATTGTTATTTTGTAAAATGTTTTTAAAAAATAGATTTAAAAATAATTAATTTTTTTGAAAGTAAATTTCACAAGCGGATTGACGTGTCATCATAGTAGTCTTAATTTGTCTTATTTGGCACAATAGTACGCATGGCATTAGCTGTAACCCCAACAGTTGTGGCATTATGCAAAACAGCAGAAACGGTAGGACTTATGGTTCCAAATAAGCTCAATCCCAAATAAACAGAATTTAAACCTGTATTCCAAGCAAAATTTGATTTAATTCTTTGCAATACTCCTTGTCCAAGTTTTCTGGCAACAAGTAAGCCTTCAAGAGAACTTTTAGTGAGCACAATGTCCGCAACCTCTTGAGCCAAATCTGTGCCATCACGCAAGCTTACGCCAACATCAGCCAAGGAAAGAGCCGGTGCATCGTTCATACCGTCACCAACCATAATAATATTAGATCCTTCCGCCTGTAATTTTCCAATGATCTCAGCCTTATTGACAGGAAGAATTTTAGAATAAAATTCAGGTATGCCAAGCTTATTTGCAATATTTTGAGCTGATCTATATTCATCACCGGTTATCATAACAATACGTTTAATACCCAAGGCATATAGATTTTGAATAACTTCTGCTGCTTCTTCACGTACTGTATCTTCAATTACAATAAGACCGGCTATTTTATTATCGACAGCCAAATAAAGCAAAGAATAACCTTGAGCAAGAATTTCATTTGCCTTTTCTTCCAAAGGTAGAAGAGAAATTTTTTCATCTTCACAAATATAATGCCTACTGCCAAGCAAAATACGTTTATTGTGCCATTTACTGGCAATGCCATGGGCAACAATATATTCTACTTCGCTATGTTCTTCTCTGTGCTTTAAACCTTGTTCATCTGCCTTATGAACCACAGCTCTTGCCACAGGGTGAGGAAAATGTTCCTCAAGACAAGCTGCAAGTCTAAGAACCTCTGTTTCAGATAATTCACCATGAGCTATAACCTTTGCAACCCTAGGTTTAGCCTTGGTAAGCGTACCTGTCTTATCAAAAACAACAGTATCAGCCTTGGCTAGTCTTTCTAAAAATACACCACCCTTAATCAATACTCCATGGTTTGCACCCTCACGCATGGCAGATAAAATAGCAAGAGGGGTTGCAAGCCTTAAGGCACAAGAATAATCCACAAGCAATACAGAAGCAGCTCGCATTGGATTACGAGTGATTAACCAAACAATACCGGAAAGTAAGAAAGTAAAAGGAACTGCCATGTCGGCAATTTTCATGGCCTTACCTTCGATGGAGGCTTTTAGATGTTGTGATTCTTCTATAAATTCAACTATTTTTTGTAAGCGAGTTTCTGTTCCTATGTGAGTTGGTTTTATATGAACAGTTCCGCTTTCCACAATGGTACCTGCAAAAACAGAACCACCTTCATTTCTAAACACTCCCTCGGGTTCACCTGTCATGGAGGCTTGATTGATAATGGCTTCACCATATACAACAGTCCCGTCAACAACAATCACACTGCCCGAACGGGCAATAATTATATCATCAAGACTTATATCATCAAGGGAAATACGCACTTCTTCATTATTACGAATAACCCAAACAGCATCAATATCCAAACTTAAACTTTGAGCTAAACTAACTCTTGAGGTTTGGCGTGTGTACTCTTCAAGAGCATTACCCATGCTAAGCAAAAATGTAAGAAGACTGACTGTTCTGAAATCAAACCTTAATAGAGAAATAAGAATAGAGGTTGCATCCAGTAAATCCACATTAATTTTCCCTTTTAATAGGGATTTTACCCCTTGTACAATATAGGGTATGGATTTTTCAATGGCTCCTATGGTACGCATTGTCATGGGCAAAAGTGGACGAATTAAGAAAAAATGTACACATGGCCACATGAAAAGACCGGTTGCCATACCAGGCATTACAAGCCTGTTTTGTTTTGTTTGCTTTGGAAAATTATCTGTAATTGCTACATTGGTTAGACCTAAAGCCTTCAGTACATCATTACGAACTGTTACATCTGTATACCAAAATAAAATACTTCCTGTTCTGGGATTAATTTGTAAGCCCATCACATCATTAAATCCATTAAAAATATTTTCTAATTTTTTGACATTGCGTTTACTTAAAGTTTGAGCTGAACGCAAGCGCAAACGTCCGTTTATTCCAACAATTTCGTGAACAATAGCTAAATTCATAAAAATTATTTCTCAGCCTTAACATTTTAGTTTTTTTGTAAATCCATTTTAAATGGATTTACAAATTGTTTATAAATAGTGGTAAAATCATTAAGAAAACGCTGATTAAATCGCGTATTCTTCACGTCGTTCCGATTTTCAAAAAACACAATTACGACATGGTTTATTTTTTTAAATTTAATAAAATATAAATAAATCAAAATAGTTATGTCATTAATTAAAAAATGTTTTTTAAGGAAAGGGGGAAAGCGATTGCTTGCGTTTGAGGGAGAAAAACTCGTCCGGCCGTCAGGTGTCGTGGAATGTTTCAAAAAACATAGTTTTCTCCCTCAATCCGGAATCACGTGCATATTCTTAATGGTTTTAATTTTTATCCTTGTTTTTCTTCATTTTGCTCTTTACGTTTTTCAGCTGAACTGTGAGCCTCTGCAACCAAGTCTTCAACATTTTCTTTCAAAGTTTCAACTTTGCCCATAAGGGAATCCTTGGCATCTAAACCACGGCTGATTAAATTTGTAACAAGAGGACGGATACCTTCCCCACCTGAAGCAGCTTTTGCACCAATGGCTCCAACAACAGCTCCACCTAAAAAAATTAATGCAAATCTAAGAATACCCATAAAGTTCTCCTTTATAAATAAATTTTGAGTTATGTATTTATAATATGCGAATAATATTTTTAAGTAAAGTATAATTATTTTGCAAAAAACAGATTTTATTTTCGTTTTTATTTAGTAAATTTATGTTCTGTGATTATGCTTATACAACAAAATATTTTAAAATAAAATTTAAGGAAACGCTGATTAAATCAAAATCTTTAAAATTTTGAAAGCGTTTCCTTACAAAATAGACACAAAGTGGCTATTTTGCACGCCGAAATGAGAGCAAAAACCATGTTTTTTGCGTCCCAAAGGGCGAATAAAGGCAGTGTGCCTTTCTGATTAATTCCGTTTACGGAATTAATCAGTGCTTCCTTAAAAATGAGTTTATAAAAATTATTTTTTATAATAATTTTCAATTTATCATAAAAATAAAATAAAATGGCTTCCCTATTGCTAAAACTTTATATTTATGTATAATTATTTTATTAAAATTTTATCAAACATTTCTTTATTAATAAGTTGTTCTGTTTTTCAGTATCAGCTAACAAGGAAAGACAGTGAACACCGAAAATTCTAATAAACAATTTTTTGTTTTGGCGGCGGCACTTTGTTTTAGTACAACGGGATTAATTCAAGCCCATGCCCCCCATGGTGCCAATCCCTTTGTGATTGGTAGTGTGCGTATGGTTGTGGCCGGTTTATTCTTATTTTTTTGGACTATTTACCAAAAAAAACTATATTTTAATACCGATTGGGATTTTAAATTCTTTATATCAGGTGTTTTGCCTGCCACTTTAGGACTTTTATGCTATCAACTTTGTTTTTTTGAAGGACTGTTGCATGCAGGAGTGGCTGTCGGTACTGTTGTAGCCATTGGGGTCAGCCCTATTTTTACAGCCATATTGGGTATGATTTTTTTTAAAGAACGTCCAAAAAATATTTGGTATTTGGCCACAGGAATTTCCATAATCGGATTATTATTAATTAATTTGGATTCCATTGAAACAATAAATTTCAAAAGTATTATTTTTCCCATGAGCTCAGGTTTTGGATTTGCTGTTTATCTGATTTCCAGTAAAAAATTGGTTAAAAATAATCCTCCTGAGCTGATTATGACTGTTTTATTTTGCCTTGGCGGGATTTTTACCCTACCTATTTTTTTTATTTTCCCATCAGCTTGGATTTTCACACTAAATGGTTTGATTTTTAGCTTTATAATAGGGGTTTTGGTTACAGCTTTTGCCTATTGTCTTTTACTGAAAGGATTAAAACATATCAGTTCTGCCAAAGCTTCAACTTTAAGTCTTGCCGAACCCATGGGAGCGGCTTGTTTTGGAATTATATTGCTTGGTGAACATTTTAGCCTTTCCATTGGGCTTGGTATTTTATTTATTTTGGGTGGTGTGATTTTACTGACCTGTAAAACAAAGGAGTAAAAACTAACTATTTTACTATTCTTATTTTTGTAGAATTTATCCGAAATACTTGCTTCAACTTAAATGCTCAAGTTGAACTTATTCAATAAGTTATTTTTTATGCCATTGATATCAGACTAATTTTCATAAAAACCTAGCAGTATAAAATACAAAATTTTTAATCTTGTAAAATTTCCGATAATTTATACTTAAAAAACTATTTTTTTCAATCAAAAGAATTAATCTTATATTTTTTCTTAACTGATTGAAAATTTAATGTTTTTAACATATTAAATTTTCAATTGACAATTTTAAACTTTTCTAAGAAAATATCAACAATTAAGTATCGGTTGAAATTTTTTAAAAAAAAACCATATAATAATTTGATTTTACTAAATATTTATTTCAACACTGAAATTTGACAGTATTTATATCTGTTTTGTAAAAAAACACTTTCATGATTTTTGTAAAAAATTTAAATTTTAAATTTAGTCAACATTTATGTTAGTTTTAAATATATAAACATAAAATTTATTAAAACTTAGTAAAACAATAATAAAAATTATTGAAACTTAGTGAAACAATTTAAGGAGAAAAACTTATGAAATTGGCCTATTACATGCTCATCATTTTGAGCATGCTCATCATTACGAGTGAGGAATCAAAAGCTACAAACAAAACTGAATATGAACTTACAGACAAAAGTGACAAATCTGCATCACAAACATCACTTCAAGATACTGTCCGCGCCATTCTTAACACACATAAGGATTTAAAGGCCATACAAGAAAATCGTCAAGAAGCTATTCATAATCTAAGAGCCGCAAAAGGTGGTTATGGTCCTAAAATTGATATTGTAGGTAATACAGGTATCAGAGATTTTAATGAAAGTAGATTGGACAGAAGTGGTTCAGGAACAGGTGAAGTTGAAGTATTGTTGGTTCAACCAATTTGGGACGGATTTGCAACTCGCAGTCGTGTACGTTCAAGCCAATTTTCTTTAGAATCCACCAATTATATTGTTCTTGACAATGCCACTACCCTTGCTCTTGACGGTGTTATTGCCCACATAGATCTTATTTGGCGTAAACAAAGCCTTAAACTGGCAGAAGATAATGTTCGTGCCCATGAAAGAATATTAGCGATGACTTCTGATCGTCAAGCCACAGGAGCAGACACCCTTTCTGAAGTAACCCAAACCAAGGGTAGACTTATGACAGTAAAAAGTAATCATGAGGCTGCCATAGCATCTCTTGTTCAAGGGGAAAATACTTATACACGCCTAACTCAAAATCCTGTCCCAAAATCTCTTGGAACTGTAAAACAACCATCTGAAATGTTTACTAATACTGAAGAAATTTTAAAAACAGCAAAAATGCATAACCCTCACGTGCTTTCTCTTTTAGCAAATATACACACAGCCCAAGCAGAAAAAGAATTGGTTCTATCCGCAAACTATCCTACAATTAATTTAGAAGCCGGTGCCGGTAGCGGAACCTATGAACCAAACGGCGAATGGATAAACAGTGTCGGTATTTCAGCCACATTGAATTGGAATATATATAACAGTGGCATAGATAGAGCCAATACCAAAGCTGCCAACGCCGCCATTCGTGAATCTCGTCAAGTAGCAAATAGTTATTTAGATGACCTAGACTTACAAATTAAAAACTCATGGACAGATTATCAAACAGCCATGAGACAGTTTAACTTTTACGAAGAGGCAGTAAAATATAATAAGCAAACACTTAATCTATATTTAGAACAATTTAACATAGGCACACGCTCTCTTTTAGATGTGCTTGATGCAGAAAGTGAGCTTTATAACTCCAGAATACAGGCTCTTACTGCCAAAGCCAATGTGCTTGTCAGCTCATATACTCTTTATGCCTTGGCCGGTACTATTTTGCCGGAACTAAAAATAAGTTCAGATGAAATATTAATCGCACCAACCGAATAAAAATCTGACAAGCATACCTTCATAACTATTCAATAAAAATATATAAATTGAATTAAATAGTAATTAATTTTTATTGTTTATGAAGTATACTTTTAGCTTATGGTGTTTGCTCTTCGTCAAGCCATTGTGCATGTGAAATAAATTAAACTTGAAAATCACATGAACATAAGCACATGGCAAACACCATAACTTATTTAAATTGAGAATAAAATGATTGAAAATAACTTGCAAAAAAATATTGCACAAAATCCTGCCAATGAGAAAATAGAAGAAACAAGAAAAGATACTATAGAACAACATATTCATTCTTTGCAAAAGCAGGTAGAAAAAAAAGTGGAAGAAACCGAAAAATTGGATGCATATTTGGAAGAAAATTCCGTACCACCTGCCGAAGTCGATTTTATTCCTCCTTTAATTCATAGTTTAAGTTCTCTTTTACGCCTAAAAGGTAAAAGCGTTTCCTCAAGGTTTTTGTATGCCGGTCTCTCAGGTGTCAACGAAACAACTCTTGGTGAGTGTTTACGTGCCGCCAAGCGCGCCGGTCTGAACACTAAGGTTATACAACGTACTACTTTACAAGAAATATCACCCATGACCTTACCCTGTGTGATTTTACTTAAAAACAACCGTTCTTGTGTATTGACTGCCTTAAGCAGTCAAACCGCCACGGTTATTTTACCTGAATTTAATGAAGAGCCTCAACAAGTCAGTCTACAAAGTATTAGCGATGAATATATTGGTTATGTCATCTTTGGATCAACGGATAAAATATCGGATAAAAGGGTTGATACATTTTATCGCCCCCAAAATAAACGTTGGTTTTGGGATGCCATAAAACATTATACTCCCATCTACAGACATGCTGCTTTTGCCAGTATTATTATTAATCTTATTGCCTTGGCAAGCCCTCTTTTTGTAATGAACGTTTATGACAGAGTTGTGCCAAACAATGCTGTGGACACATTGTGGGTTTTGGCTCTTGGTGTGTGTATTGCCTATATTTTTGATTTTTTATTGCGTACATTGCGCAACCATTTTGTGGACACGGCAGGACGCAATGCCGATGTGGTTATTTCCAGTAAACTTGTGGATAAGGTTCTTAGTATGCAACTGGATCATAAACCTGAATCCACAGGGGCGCTTGTCAATAATGTTCGTGAGTTTGAATCCTTGCGAGAATTTTTCAGTTCATCAACCCTCCTTTCTTGTATTGACTTACCTTTTCTCGTCCTATTTCTTTTTTTTCTGAGCTTTATTGGTGGCCCTTTAGTACTTCTTCCCCTTATGGCAATGCCAATTATGTTTGGGGCAGGACTTATTTTTCAATCCCTCGGTAAAAGAGCTGCAGAAAAACATTATAATCAAAATATGCAAAAAAATGCCATCCTGACTGAAATGGTCAATGGACTTGAAACATTAAAATGTTGTCAAGGTGAATCGCGTATGCAACGTGTTTGGGAGACTGTAGTGGAAAGTTCTGCCAAATCCGGCATTGAAACAAAAAAATACTCATCTCTTGCCATTGGTTTTTCTGTTTTTTTAACCCAAATCGTGACGGTAGCCATGGTTGTTTGGGGTGTATATCTTATTGCAGACGGTCAATTAACCATGGGAGCTTTAATCGGCAGTAATATTTTAGCCGGCAGAGCCATGGCACCTCTTATGCAAATGTCCGGCTTAATTAGTCGTTACCAAAATTCAAAAATTTCTCTTGAAGCTTTAAATGTACTTATGAAAATACCCTCTGAAAATACTAAAGCTGACAGTTCTGTTGATTTTGGACCTCTTGAACCAACTTTTAGTTTTGAAAATGTTAGTTTTGCCTATCCAAATGCTGCAAGAACTTCAGTGGAAGGACTTAATCTGCACATTGGCCAAAGGGAAAAAGTGGGCATAATTGGGCGTATGGGTTCGGGAAAATCAACCCTTATTCGTTTGCTCATCGGTCTTTATCAACCTAAAGAAGGTGCAGTAAAATTTGGAGATGTGGATATACGCCAAATCACAGGGCCGGATTTGAGAACAAGGGTGGGTTTTGCTCCTCAAGATACTGTTCTTTTTTATGGAACAGTACGAGACAATATTGTTTTGGGTGATCCGTGTATTGGCGACCAAGCCATGCTAAGGGCGGCTTCCATTGCAGGTGTTACCAATTTTATCCGTTCTAACCCTGAAGGTTTTGGAACACAAGTTGGCGAACAGGGCAAGTCTCTTTCAGGTGGTCAAAGACAAGCAATCTCTCTTGCTCGTGCACTTATCCGAGATCCCGAAGTTATTATTTTGGACGAACCAACCAGTAATATGGACACAAATTCAGAACTTGCCGTACAAGAAAGGCTACTGAAAGAAATGAAGAATAAAACTCTTATTTTGGTTACCCATCGCATGAGTATGCTAAAACTTGTGGACAGACTTATTGTTATGGATAAGGGGCGTATTGTGGCCGATGGCCCCAAAGATCTTATTATTCAAAAGCTTCGTAATTTACCAAGACAGGAAGCTGAATCATAAAACACTCTATTATTCAGATAATGTTTAATATATAACATACTTATAATATTTATTTTTTACTGTTATAGTTTTCTAAAAACTGAGTATAAAATCTATAATCAATAAAAAACATATTTGAAATAATTTTGTTTTTAGATTTAAAATAGGATAAAAAAGTAATTTATTGATAATATTTTTTAATTTATAAGATAAATTATCTATTAAAAATTATCCAAACACCAATGAGGTGATTATGCAAGACATAAAAAATTCAGAAAGTTTGATAAAAAAACAATCTACAAATATCTTACAGCCTGAAAAAATACAAGAAAATTTTTCCAAAATTTTGAATAAGGAAGAGTTTGAATCTAAAGCTATTTTTCAGCGAGATCAAGACGAGAAGCTAAGGCAAGACGAACTGGACTATACTGATGTGGTTCAGGCAGCTCTTGATCGCAAACCCGGCAGGCAAGTCAGAATACTTTCCTTTGCCACAGGGCTTTTCATTGTTATTTTCATTGTATGGGCAACTTTTGCAGAAATAGACGAAGTAACTCGTGCAGAAGGCAAGGTTATTGCTTCACAACGCACTCAGATTATCCAAAACCTTGAGGGTGGTATTTTACAAGATATCTTGGTGCATGAAGGACAAATTATCACCAAGGGAACCCCCTTGGTTCGCATTGACAATGAAGTGGCCGCCAGTACTTATCGTGATGCTTTGAGTAAATCTTTAGAACATAGGGCTGCCATTCTTCGCTTGGAGGCTGAACTTAACAATACAGAATATATTATTACCGAAGACATTATGGAAGCCAGTCCACAACTTGTTGAAGACCAAAAATCCATTATGCAAGCTCGTAAAAGAGAGAGAGAAAGTGAACTTGGTTTATTGGAATCACAATATGAGCAAAAAGTAAGTGAAGTAGAAGAACAAGAATCACGCAAAAATTCTGTGGAAAATCGTTTAAAACTTTCTATTGAGCAACGTAATACTGTGGAACCACTACTTAGGCGTGGAGCTTATTCACGCTTAGATTATTTGAATTTAGAACAAGAAGTTGCTAATTTACAAGGTGAATTTGATGGTCTTTTGATTTCCATACCCAAGGCTCAGGAGGCCGCAGAAGAAGCCAGACAACGTATATCGTTAAAAAATGCAGAGCTTGACTCTGCCATTACCGAAGAAATTAACAAACGCCGCACAGAGCTTAATTCACTCAATGAAACCTTGGCGGCAGGAAGTGATAGAGTCACAAGAACCCTTGTGCGTTCTCCTGTGAACGGTACTATCCAGCGTATTCACCTAAATACCATTGGTGGAGTTGTAAAACCGGGTGAATCCATTATGGAAATAGTTCCTTTTGATGATTCTCTTCTTGTGGAAGTTCGTGTACGTCCTGCCGATGTGGCATTTTTATATCCCAATCAAAAAGCCATGATTAAATTTTCTGCCTATGATTTTTCTATTTATGGTGGTTTGGAAGGGGTTCTTGAACAAATCAGTGCCGACACCATTGAAGATAAACAAGGTGAAGTTTTCTATCTTGCCAAATTGCGTACAAATAAAAATGGAATAACTCACAATGATGAACTCTTGCCAATTATTCCGGGAATGGTTACCACAGCCGATATTTTGACCGGACGCAAAACTATTTTGGATTATCTTTTGAAACCAATTTTAAAAGCACGTCAGAATGCTCTGCGTGAAAGGTAAAATTTATAGTTATGCAAAATTCCTTATTAAAAACATATCATCGTAATATTATAGGCACTTTGCTGACTATGCTTTGTATAAGCGTGGTAATCATAGTTTGCCTCTCTGTCTATGCCATTGATTATACAGCCAAAAATGAAAAAAATGACTTATCCGAAATCCTTAATGCCGAAGCCCAAAACAAGGCTTCTTCCATTATGCTTTGGCTTGATAATATTAAAAATGAAACAAATAAATTTACTACACAAAATATAATTCAAGCCTATTATGCTTCTTTTTCTGATTATCAGGATAAAGAAAACAAAGATTTGTCCCATAAAGAATTAGAGGATATAAGCCAAGATAATGATGTAAATGAAGAAAATCAAAATATTGAAGATATTGTTTTGAGATTTATTACTAAACAAGGTTTTACAAATGCAGCTGTTTACGATAAAGAAAAGGTTCTTTATACTTCTCAAAACCTACCAACATTAAGCCAAGAACAAAATGTTCTTTTAAGCAATGCTTTTGAACTAGAAAAAGGAATTTTTTCACCAATTTATCAGTCTGAGCAAGGACTTATAATAAGTTTGGCATATCCTATTTTTGCGCCGGAACAAACATTGGATCAAACATCAGACCAAACATCAGACCAAGTATCAGACCAAGCATCAGGTCAAACATCCGAAAAAGAAAAAGGCATTCCTATTGCTGTGCTTTTATTGGATATTCCTGTAAAAAATAAACTTACAGAATTGCTTATAACCACAAAGCAAGAAATTCCTTCCACCAACAGGCTTATGCAATGGACAAATGAAACCGTTCAAGATATTGATTTGAGGAATAATTCTGTTTATTCCATTACAGGTTGGCAAACTCCCAAAGATACGGCTCTTCCTTTTATGGAAAGACAAAACCAACTTGGCAATGCAGTGTATTCACTTGGTATTCCCATAAATGACTATAATTTACTTATGGTCTATGAAGTCCCTGCTTATTTTGTAAAAGATCTTTATAATGAATTTAGCTCCAACATAATATTAATGTCAGAGGTAGGCATAGGGATTGTGGTACTGATAATTTTATTTAGCTGGTACTTTCTTATTGTGCTGAACAGAAAGAAACTTGAAAAGAAAATGTTGAAACTTTATAATGATATAAATACCAAAGAACAACTTTTAAACAGTGTAAACTCCACCTTGCAAGATGGCTTGGTTTTTACAGACAATTTGGGCAATATCCAATATGCCAATACAGGTTTTGCAAATATGATACATCATAGTGCCGACTCCCTAATGGGCTTTAAAATGATGAATTTTTTGCACCCTGACGTGGCTGAATGTTTACAAAGACAAATTGATAAAGTGGTAAAAAGCAAATCCACCTATATATTTGAAGAAAAATTTACCATTCGGAATAAAACACTTTATTTGCAATCCATGTGTACCCCTTATTTTGGTATGCAAAACGAAGTAATCGGCGTTGTTTCTATTTACAGAGACATGACAGACATTTCCCTTGAACGTGAGGCAGAACAAAAACGTATTGAACAGCTTATCCAATGCTTTACACGGGCAATAGAACTTTTAAATCCCTATTTATGCGGTCATTCATTGGCTCTTGGAACCTTGGCTCTAAGTTTGGCAAAGAATTTAAATTGCAGTTTACAAGAAGAAAAAACCATACATTTGGCAGCATCTTTAAGCCAAATTGGAATGATTGGACTTCCACAGGAATTACTAAATAAAAAAGAACAACTTACAGACAAAGAAAGAGAACTTCTATATACACATACCACAAGATCAGTCAATATTCTAAAGGATTTTGACTTTGGTTTACCCGTACAAATTGCCATAGAACAAATGAATGAAAATATGGACGGTTCAGGTTATCCCAAGGGTTTACATGGAGAAGAAATCAATTTCTTGTCACGTATTTTAAATATTTCAAATGCCTTTTGTGCCATGTTACGCCCCCGCATTTATCGTAACCCAAAAACTATTGACGAAACTTTAAATATTCTTGACTCAAATAAAGATAAATATGATTCTCGTATACTAAATGCACTCTATGCTTATATTGTAACCGAGGAAGGAAAAGATTTTGTCAAAAATTTGCAAAATTAACAAGTCATTCCCATGTGATTTCGGATTGAGGGGGGAAACCCCATTTTTTTGAACTAATCTATGACGCTTAGTCTCACTTTGTTCGACATAAGCTGGGTGAGTTTTCCCTCTCAAACGTAACTGCTTCCCCCTTATATAGACCCGCCCTTGAAGTCAAGAAATTTTTTGTTTTAAAC
>CAYJGE010000079.1:0-13991 GCA_964369835.1 uncultured Mailhella sp. | reverse complement strand
AAAGGGAGTCACTCCCTTTGCTGGGGGTTTGGGGGCAAAGCCCCCAAATTGGAATGACGTGTAGTTATATTGTTATTTGAAAAAATATTTTTTCAGGAAAGGGGGAAGCAGTTACGTTTGAGGGGGAAAAACTCACCCAGCTTATGTCGAACAAACTGAGACTAAGCGTCATGGATTGGTTCAAAAAAACGTGGTTTTCCCCCTCAAGAAAACTAGCAGAACAGTAGCGGCTTCCCCCCTCAAGAAAAATTATCCGATTTAAATTAACCTGCTATGCGTTTTTTCCAGCGTAGGAGTTCCCCAAGAAGAAGAACGGGAGAGGTGCCGATGATAATCCAGAGCCATTCTGTGGTTGAGAGTGGTGTGGTTCTGAACACAGAGCCGCCAAACTGGGTTATTAAAATTTGTCCTATGGCAATGATGATTGCAATGAGGAGAAATAATTTATTCCCTGTTAATTGGGTAAAGACGGATTTGGTTTGTCCAAGCATTTTGGCATTAAATAAATTCCAAAATTGAAGGAAAACAAAGACGCTAAAGAAGATGGATAAATTATGTTGACCAAGTTGTGTTTCTGTATCCATGGGGAATTGATTTCCAAAACCAAGAACAAGAATTAAGAACATGGCAATAAATATACCACCGACCGTGAGAATAAATTCCGCCATTGGTCTGGTTACAATGAAGCTTTCGGGATTTCTTGGCGGCTTGGTCATGACACTCCAATCCGGTGGTTCGGAGGCTAGAGCCAAGGCAGCAAAGGTATCCATGATTAGGTTAACCCAAAGCATTTGGGTTACGGTTAAGGGCAGTTGAACGCCGATAAACGGTCCAAGTAGGGCAATTCCAAGGGCAGTAACGTTAATGGTTAATTGGAAAAGAATGAACTTTTGAATATTGGCATAGAGGGAGCGTCCCCACATGATGGCCTTGGTAATACTGGCAAAAGAGTCGTCCAAGAGAATAATATCGGAAGCTGCCTTTGCAACAGAGGTTCCGGCTATGCCCATGGAAAGACCCACGTCTGCATAGTTTAAGGCAGGGGCATCGTTTGAACCATCACCTGTTACGGCCACAACTTCATTTTGTTTTTGTAAAAGTCTGACCAGACGCTGTTTGGCAAGGGGTCTTGCCCTTGACATGATTTTAATTCTTTTGGCTGTTTCTTCAGCTTCTTCATCTTCCATTGCCATAAATTCATCGCCTGTGACAATTAATTGGGAATTATCATCTTCACGATTAATCATTCCGATTTGACTGGCTATTTCAGCGGCAGTGGCATGGTTGTCACCTGTGACCATTTTAACTCCGACACCTGCGTTTTTGCAAACATTTACGGCATCAAAGACTTCGGGGCGAATGGGGTCGGCAATTGAGAAAAAGCCTAACCAAATCAAAGTATTATCTTCAACATAATTTTGAATTTGTTCAGATTCAAGCTCAGGGCTGTTTTTGTCAAGCTCATCAATGGATTTATAGGCAAAACCTAGGGTACGCATGCCCCTTGATTGTTCTGATTTTAAATTATTGATTAATTGTTCACGATCTTGATCTGTAAGGGTTTCAATGTCACCATTGGCAAGTCTTTTGGAAGAACAACGCCCAATAATGATTTCAGGAGCACCCTTTACATGTAATAATATCTTATCGGAACTAAAGGAATTTTGCCCTGTGGAATCTGTTCCTGCTGTTCCTGTTGTTCCTACTGTTGCCATATATTTCTTTTCACTGGAAAAAGTAAGCTGTCCTTTGACATGAAAAGATTCCCTAAGTTTTTCGTAGAAAACATTATTTTCCGCAAGCCAAAGTAAGAGGGCAGCCTCTGTTGGATTGCCAAGGGGAAGGGTCAAGTTTCCTTGATTGTCTTCACCTAAATGGGCAGTTGAGTTAATTGAAATTGCTTCTGCTATCAAATCCCATTCCATGTTCTGTGCTTCTTCAACATTATTTAAATTGGTAAAATTATGTGATGAAACTTGCATTTTATTCATGGTCAAGGTGCCTGTTTTATCAGAACAAATTACAGTAGCCGCTCCAATGGTTTCGCAAGCATGCATTCTACGCACCAAGTTATTATTGGCTGTCATTTTGCGCATGGAGTAGGCAAGGGATAAAACAACACTCATGGGCAGACCCTCAGGAACTGCCACAACAATAATTGTTACAGCCACCATGAAGTATGATAAAAGAGTTAGGCCTGTTGCAGTCGGAATCCATAAAGAGGGAGAAGATGGAAGAAAACCAAATAAAATTCCAAGACCAACAAATACACCAAAAAATATCAATGCAGCCACAAGGGTTTGAATTAATGGAGTAAATCCTTCTTGTTCAAGCCAAGCATTTTCAGGACGATCAAGCCCTCTAAGTTCCTTTGCATCATACCAGATTGGAAGCCATACTCTGGTTAAAGCAATTACAGCGGCAATGAAAGTAATGACTATAAAATATAATTGACCGCCTGTTAAGGGCATTTGCACATAAAATTCTTGTATTCCGTCTACAGATTTTGATAAAATCGGCAGCTCTTCAAACATGACACCATGTTCATTATGCATTATTTGGCGAGCAAGGGCTTTCATTTCAAGGCTTGGGGCTTCAATATTACTGTCAAGGGCATATTGACCTATGCTGATTTGATCACCAAGTTTACCCTGAAAAACAGCTCCAATGGTTAAAACAGAAAAAACCAAGATTGCAATGGTAAAACCACACACGCCAATAACTTGTCCAAGTTTGGCAAGCTGTTGATTTAATGGTGTTTCTACTTCTGTTTCTTCAGCCGCAGCTCTGGCTGTTCGTCCCATTTCCGAGCTGTCACCGACAGCAGTAATTCTGGCAAGGGCATGTCCGTCCGATACAAAAGTACCTCTTAAGACTTGATGTCTTGGATAGGCAAGCTCCATTCCATCTTCTTGGTCTGATTTTGGTCTTTTGGAAACAGGTACACTTTCACCGGTTAAGGAAGATTCATTAACTTTAAAAGCTGTTGCCTCTAAAATCTCAGCATCTGCCGGAATTTCTATGCCTTGTTCAAGAACCAAAATATCGCCCACTACCAAATCCTTTTTAGGGATTGTGGTATAATTACTTTCACGAATAACCATGATGGACTCTTCATCAAGGACTTGATTTAAAATATCAAATTCCTGTTCAGCCCTGTATTCATTAATAAAGGCAAGTCCTGTTGCCAAAAATACTGCAATAATAATTCCTATTCCTTCAGTATAATGCCCTTCAACCATGCCTGCCATGATGGCAATTACAGCCGCAACCAGTAAGATACGAATGATTGGATCTTCAAATTTTTCTAAAAAAAGTTTCCACCAAGGCGTTTTGGGGGGTGGAGTAAGAAGATTGTCGCCGTGTAGTTTTCGGCTTTCTTCAACTTCCTTTGCCGTTAAACCAGTGAATTCCAAATGAATTTTGGCTTCTTCAAGATTTTTTGTCATAATTTTACCTTGTTATAAGTTTTAAAACCATTAAAATGTTATAAATGTTATATAGGTTTGTTTTATTAATAAATATTATTTTGCTTTAATATGTATTAATAATTATCATAAATACCATATAAATCCGCTAAATATAAAATACGTCTGGCCCAATTTATATGGGTTGTTTTTTCGCACATTCTACCATCTAAACGAAAAACAGCCGGAGTGTTGGGATCTGTTAATGCTTTGGCTACATCCAAATCTATTTTTTTCACCTTATAGGCTTGTTCCATGGTTTCGATTTGAGTGGGATGAATTATGCTTTTGTGAAAAAATCCGTGCAGTTTATCAAGTTCAACCTCTTTTAACATGGTATCTTGATGTTCTATGGACTCAAAGGCAGGTGCACTGAGCTTAAATCCATAGGGAATGAATATGGTTGCAATGGATTTTATGGAGTGGCTAAGCACAGTATCATAAATAGGTCGAGTTACATCTCTTCTGATTCCAAATAAATTCAATAAATCTAATCCGCCGATGCGTAAAATGGCAATTTGTTTCAGAACAGGTGAGTTTAAAAGGGCAGTACGTAGGTTAATCATTGCTTTTTCATCAAAAACTTCCTTGGTCTCTAAAATTGGCATACACAGAAAACTTGGATGTTTTTCTAAAATATTAAACCACTTCTCCATATTGTCAAGACTAAATTTAGGTAAAGTAAATCCTTGAATTGTTTCAATATTATCCATTTCTAATATTTTACTTAAAACTTCAGGTGTTCGAGGACGAATAAAGCGATAGGGAACATTTGCTTCTTTTTTGTTTTTAAAAGTTTTTAAAGCTTTACTTATATTATCCATAGCTAAATCTAAGTCTTGAATATTGATTGAGTCTTCTGTGCAAAAAATTGCAGATTTTAATTTGGGATATTTTATTCCATTACCTATGTTTGTAAGGTCAGTTCTTGTGGCAGGTAAATAGAGTGATGCTCCAAATTCTAGGTAATCCATTTATTTTTTCTCCATACTGTGATTATTCATTGATTTAATTATGGCTGTTGCTAAATATGGCATATTGTTATCATATATGATTTTGACTGACTTTTCTTTGGCCAATCTTTCCAAGTGCAATGTATCCACATTATTTTCTTGGTAAAGATAAATAAGTTCAGGTACACGCCTAAGTAAAACCCGTGTCGCTTCGGCTATGCCCGGTTTAATTAAATTGATATCTACAATATTATGACGAGCTTTACAACAATTTAAAAAATTCAACCTGTCATTAAATACTTTTTTATCAAATATTCTCCTTTCAAATATTTTTTTATTTTGATCCATGCTTTGATCTAAATTATTTTTATCTTTCATGATTTTTTTTATTTTTTCAAAAATTTGATCAATAAACCAATTGGAAAGATCTTCATTTATCCAGTCCTGATAAAATACGCAAGCATGAAAATCATTTTCTTTCACAACCTTGTCATTTAAAATTGAGCGACTGACCAAACCTGAAATTACGGCATTTAAAATACCTGACGGAATAAGATAGTCTTCGTTTGTGGCAAAATAATCAGCCTCTCCACATAGATCTGCAATAACATAAAGTTCATCATAAATTTTAATTTCATCCGAGAAGTAAAACTCTTTAATAAATTTTTTCAGTTCTTTGCCAATTACGCCTTTGCCTGTCCAGCCGTCAATGAAAAAAATTGTTTCAGCTAATTTTTGCTCATATTTTAAAATATATCTTAAAGCAACATTGTCAATTTCCCTATCCCTAATAATTGAAATGGAATAATGACTGACTTTTTCATTCAATAATTCCAAGGTCTTTTTTAAAAGAACTCCAATGGGTGTGCCTGCTCTTGCAAGGGAAGCAAGAGTTATTTCAGGGATATTTCTTTTTATTTTATTTTGAATTATGATTTTAGCCAGTACGCAAATATCAAAGGCCAAACGTTCGGCATTTTTTTCCATAGCTTTTTCAAAAAGTTGCATATACTCAGGTGAGGGTAAATTTTCAACGCTAAGCATTTCACTGTAATGACGTTTATTTGCTTGAATATCCCTTTCTTTATCTTCAATTTTAACAAAATCCATTTGAACGGGTTTTAATAAAATGTTTACATCTTCAAGATTATAACTTCCTGAAAAATTTTTATCCATTTAATTTTTCCTTGTGAATTTGTGAATTATTTGGAATTATCCCAAAGTGGCATTTATTTATGAAGTTTATGTCAACAATACTGTCACCAAGTCCAAAGGTAAGATAATCATCACCAAAGGGGGCTATATGGGTATCAATTAAATATTCAACCGCATTGGCTTTATCCAAACAAATTGGTATAAAAGCCAAATTATTACCATTTAAATGGATAAACCAATTGTTTTTTTCTGAAATAAATTTATGCATGTTTTGTACCAAGATTTCTAAAAAGTCATTTTCAGGGCTTTGGTTTTTAATTACAACATAGAACATGCAATCGTTTATTCCAATAATTCTGGCTCTGATTTCAAGATTATGTTCACCGGAAAATTCTAATATTTTATTAAATAAATTTTCCAATTCTGACTGAAAGGGGTTTAAATCCTGAAAAATCTTTTTTTTCCATTTCAAATCTTCTTCACCGTTTGGAAGTAAAATGGTTGCTCCATAATTTAAAATTGCCCCGTGGGAAAATGGAAGATTAATTCTTTTAAATGCTTCTAAATTTCTGGCAGTAACAGGAATTATTTGGGCAGCTTTAAATAAGCTGAGCAGTGATTTTTGACGAGGAGACATGAAACAAAGAGCCTTGTCATTTATCCAGTCAACAGGAATATAATTTTGTAAATTTGACTCTTCTGTTTTTGGAATTTTACGCAAAGTTTGGAATAAACTGTCGTCAAGGTCACTAAAAAGATAGATACGCATATTATTACCTATTTTTAATTAAAGGAAGCACTTATTTAATCAGTGCTTCCTTTAAAAATTAATATATTATTGTAAAATTGTTATGATATTTTTATGGGAATTTTTTTGAGCCAATTGCAAAGCTGTTTGTCCGTCTTGATCTTTTAAATTTTTATCAGCGCCGTTTTTAAGTAAGAATTTAACTATATCAATAAAACCTTTTTCGCTGGCATACATTAAAGCTGTTTTGTCAAAAATATTTTGGGCATTTATCTTTGCACCATTATTAACCAATATTTCAACTATTTCCAAATGTCCCATTTCAGAAGCTTTCATTAATGAATTGCTATTGCCTCTGTCTGCTAAGTTAACATCTGCCTTATTTTTTACCAAAACTTTTACTGTGTCAGTATAACCATATTGACTGGCATACATGAGGCCGGAATTCCATGTATCATCACTTTCATCAACATAAGCTCCATGTTGTAATAAAATTTCAATAATTTCATTATTTTTTGCAAAACAAGCAAAAAGCAGAGCTGTTTCTAAAGCATTATTTTGAGCTTGAATATCAGCTCCATTTTCCAATAAAAACTTTACAGTGTTTACATCTTTATTTGTACTGGCATACATTAAGGCTGTATTTTGAGAAATACTTTTTAAATTAACATCAACACCTTTTTTCAAAAGTTCTTGTATGGTTTTTATGTCAGCAACTCTTGCTGCTTGGAAAAGTTCATAATTTTCAATGCGTTTAAAGAAATTTACTGATACATTGTTCATATTTATAATTACAATTTCAACATCATTTGCATTTATATAAACTTTTTCATAATGGGGATAAAGCCTATAGGTATATAAAAAACCACTGTCACGAACTTCTTCGGAATAGGAATACCATTTTGAACCGTCAGAAGCAATTTCCAATTCACTTGAATCAATATTCATTAGCCAACCAAGCTTTGCATGCCCTAAGATTTCACTGTCAGGTGATGGGCTTGCGTGAATTGTGGTATTATTCTTTACCCTAAAAACTTCTATGTCATACTCATCTGCATAAGTTTTAGGTGTATAACCAATAAGTAATAATAAAATTATGACTAAATACTTTTTCATATAATATCCTTTTTGTAAAATTATTCAGAATAAATTTTTATTAACATATGATTTTTTAGGCTATCTTGCTCCATTTCTTCTTAAAAATCTAACTATTTCAGTATGTCCGTTTTTAGAAGCAGCGTCTAAGGCTGTTTGGCCATGTGAGTCTTTAATATTAGGATTAGCACCATGTTTAATAAGTAGCTTTACAATTTCAAAATAGCCTCTTGTGGCTGCAAGTTTGATTGCTGTATCATTATTTTGCAGTCTAAAGTCCACATCAGCCCCATTAATTAAAAGTAATCTTACAATATTTGGAAAGCCTTGATTGGATGCCGCCAATAAATATGACCAACCATTATCAATTTTCATATTTACATTGGCACCATATCCCAAAAGAAAAGCCACTGCTTCCGTTTGCCCATAAAAAACGGCTGCCCAAAGCATTGAAATCCCGTCATTACTGTTTACGTCAATAAAATTATCTAAAAAATATGCCATTGTATTGATTTTACTATATCTAACAGCAGCAGTAAACACAGTGAATACACTTTTAGGGCGTGGATTGGCTCCATTTTCCAACAAAATTTTAACTATTTCTGTATGTCCGTTCATGGCTGCCTCAATCAAGGCAGGCTCACCAAAACTACCTTTTTTAAGGTTTACTTTTGCTCCATTTTTGATAAGCAGTTTTACAACTTCAATTTGTCCATGTTCAGCCGCAACAATTAATGCTGTATCATCAAGAAAATTAATAACATTTACATCAATTCCGTCACGTATAAATCTTCTGACTTTTTTAATATCACCTTCTTCTGCAGCTTTTATCCAATCATCAACAATATCTGCCATGGCGGGCTGAGTTGAAAATAATCCAATTGAAAAGATTACTGTTAAATATAAAATAATTTTTTTCATGTTCATGTCCTTTTTAAATAGATAATTTTACATTCAATAAAGGCTTATTTATTGGTGTTTAAATAATTTTTTATATATTTTTTTACCCTATTTTAAATCTAAAAACAAATTTATTCCCCAATGCTTCTGGTTACTTCGATAACCATGGGTAATTTTCTTATTTTATCAATGGTTTGATATAGTTGTACTGCATCTAATACATCAATTGTAAATTGAATTTCCGAACGTCCATCTATAAATGGTACTGTAGTCAAGGTATTGATATTTAAATTGTTTTCAAATAAAAGGTTTGAAACTTGAGCTAGGAAACCAATTTCATTGCGTCCAATGACTTTAACAGATGCAGGTAAAAGTCTTTGTTCTTTTTCTTTTTCTTTATCCGCATCTTTTATGGGCCAAGAAGCAGAAATAAAGCGTTCCGATTCTAAATCAGATAATTGCGGACAATTTACCAAGTGAATAATGATACCGCGGCCTCTGCTGATGAAACCAATGATGGGGTCACCATGAACAGGCTTACAACATTTTGCAAGATGAGTTAATGTATCTCCCACATCTTGCACAATTATTCCATCATTTTTCTTTTTGTTTTCCTTTTTGTCTCCACTATCTGCCTGTTCTTCCGGCTGTGTTTCCATTTCAGTTTTTGGATTTATGAGTGAAGCATAAATTTGGAAAACTTTTTTGGGGGTAAACTTGGCATAACCTACACTTGCAAACAAATCATCAATATTTGAAGCTGAAAATTCGGATATAATACTGGCTAAACTGCCATCTTTGGCAGCTTTAATAATATTATAGCCCATTTTTCTGCCTTCTTTTTCAAGCATATCCTTGCCAAGAGCAATGGCGGCAGCCCTTTCTTCGGTTCTTAAATAGCTTTGAATACGGCTTCTTGCCTTAGAAGTTTTGACCAGTTTTAGCCAATCTCGGCTTGGGTAACGATTTTTATCGGTAAAAATTTCAATGGTATCCCCACTTTTTAATTGGGTGGCCAAGGGGACAAGTTTACCGTTTACCTTGGCACCGACACAATGGGAACCTATATCTGTGTGAATTAAAAAGGCAAAGTCAATGGGAGTTGACCCTTCCGGTAATTGTTTTACAGCTCCTTGGGGGGTAAATACATAAATTTCATTATGAAATAAATCAAGCCTAAGGGAAGTCATGAAATCATTGGAGTCGGCCTCATCTCTTTGCCTGTCCAAAAGATCTCTGACCCATTGCAGTTCAGGCATATCTTTTATTTTTAATGATCTATTTTTTTCTTTATACAACCAGTGAGAAGCAATCCCATGTTCTGCAAATTCATTCATTTCATCGGTTCTGATTTGAATTTCAATTCGTTCACCTTCAGGCCCGATGACAGTGCTGTGCAAACTTTGATAACCATTGGCCTTTGGCAGTGAAATATAATCTTTAAATCTTCCTGTTATGGGGCGCCAAAGGGAGTGGACAAGTCCAAGCACAGCATAACAATCACGCAATTCTTTAACAATAATCCTAAAGGCTATAATATCATGCATTTCATCAAGGCTTGTACCTTGAGCAGCCATTTTGGTATAAATACTGTAAACCTGTTTTATTCTTCCAAAAACTCTGCCATTAATGTTGTTTTCTTCCATAATGGTTTCAATTTTTTGAATTACTTTTCCAATGATTTGCCTTTCGACCACTTGATTTTCTTCAAGCCATGAAACAACTTCTTGATAACGATCAGGGTGTAAATAACGAAAGCTAAGATCTTCCAAGTCCTGTTTTAGTCTATGTAAACCAAGACGATTGGCAAGAGGTGCATAAATATCCATGGTTTCTTGAGATATGGAGATTTGTTTATGGGCTTTTTGAAAGTTTAATGTTCGCATATTATGCCGTCTGTCGGCAAGCTTTACAATGGGAACCCGAATATCATGGGACATGGCCAAAATCATTTTACGAATATTTTCAGCTTGGGCTTCTTCCTTTGTGTCAAAGGTCATTAAACTGATTTTGGTAACGCCATCAACAATATCAGCAACTTGTTCGCCAAATTCTTCATCAAGTTCTTCAATGGAAGCAGAGGTGTCCTCAACTGTATCATGCAATAAGCCCGCGGCAATGGTATGTTCATCAAATCCCATTTCCGCAAGGTTTTTGGCAACAGCGCTTGGGTGCATAAAATAAGGTTCACCGGACATTCTAAGTTGTCCGGCATGGGCAACAGAAGCAAAATCATATGCTTTTCTAATAAGTTCAGTATCTACATTTGGATTGTTTTTAATGGCAGACTCAACTATAGAGTCAACAGAAACAACAACACTTTCCTTATCATTTTCAACCTGTTCAAGGGCTGCTTGAATTGAAATTGCTTCACTATTTGAATTATTATGTTGATTAATATTTGAATTTTCCATTAATTTATACCTAAAATTTATTTATGTTCAATGTTTGAAATCATTTTGTTTGGCTAATTTTCTTGAGGGGGAATCCTATTTTGTAGGCAAAAATAATGTCTTTTCCACAAGAAAATTATTCAGTGCTTCATTATATACAGATTTCATTAATATAGTTATATATAATATAACTTAGCACAAAAAACAATAGAAGAGTGGCAAATTATTTTAAAAATTCACGCTTTGCCATTTGAACCAAACTTTCAAAGCGACTTAAAATACAACCACAATATTTTTGTCTATAAATTTCAAAGTTTTTTGATAAATCAATTCCTTCTTGCCAAAATTCTCGAAAGTCATAATAGTAAAATTTGGGTAGCTTTCCTCTGATTTTATTTTGTTCAAGCATGATTTCTACTTCTTGGATTGTGCTTTTGGCAGCTAAAATAATATCCTCATGATTTTGATAACGTGAATAAAGCAAGGTGGTTGTAAAATAAGGATAATTGTTTATAGTTGCATAAATAACAGTTTGCAATAATCTGTCATGATAGCATTGTTTACATCTAATCTTTTCTTGATAAATTTTTAGGTTTGCAATCCATAAAAATGGTTTGACTTCAACTTTAGTTGGGAATTTATTAAATTTATTTTTATAATTATTCCATTTAGTTAAAATTTTTTTTATCTTTTCTTGCCATTTTTTTTCTTTTTGATGATTAAAATAAAACGGAGCACAATTTTCCAAGGCAGTTTTATAAATATTTATTTCGTTTTTTGTTAAAAAAGCAGTATTTATTGCTTGAAAATAATTAGTGTTATCTGCTATAATTTTTTCAACATTCAATATCTTGCAAATTTTAGACAGAGCATTTAGTCTTAATTGAAATTCTTCTTGTGGGTGAATGTTGGGATTAAAATAATAGGCAATCGGTTTAAAATCTTGTTTTATAAGGTAGTTGATGGGTGTGATAGCACAAGGCCCACAGCAAGTATGCAATAAAATTTTATTCATTTATGTTTTATGTTGAAACTTTTGCATGGTTTATTATACAAAGTGTTATGGTATTTTGGAAATTTTGGGCATTTTGGGAAATCATGAAGCAAATTTGACTGAAAATCAAAAATATAATTTTTTTGTAACAAATTGATTTGTAAACCTTTTAGCACTGTTTGTAAAATTTATTGAAAGCTAAAATTTTAATATTTGCATTAAATTTTTTATAAAAATAGTTGTGTAGAGGTCTCTATAATAAAAATTTAGTTTGAATAATAATTTAAGTCAAGTCTAAATATAAAAGCAATACTTATAACATATTGCTTTTATTAATAAAACAAAATAATGCTTGCAATAAAATTTTTAGTGGTTTATAACTAATTATAAATTAGTTAATTATAAAATAAATTGTAATTTTTTAGTATTAAATAGTAACATAAACGAGGTTAATCTATGACACGTAAAGATCGTACAGAAGGGATTTATAGTCGCAGAGAAGTATTAAATGAAAGTGAGCGTAAACAATACAATCTAATTCAATTAAAAGAATTGCTTTCTTATGCTTACCGTTACTCTGAAGATGTGAAAAAACGTTTTGACAGGGCACAATTTAGTGTGGATAAGTTCAAATCTCTTTCTGATATCAAACACATACCAATTTTAAAGAAAAAAGAACTTATTTTTTTACAAACCATGGGGCCTCGTCTCGGAGGTTTGTTAACCAAGGATATCGGAGAACTTAGAAGGGTGTTTTTATCTCCCGGGCCAATTTTTGATCCGGAAGACAGACATGAAGATTACTGGGGATATACCGAAGCATTTTATGCCATTGGTTTTCGTCCCGGTGATCCTGTTCAGGTGACATTTAACTATCACTTGGCACCGGCAGGTTTAATGTTTGAAGAACCTCTTCGTAATTTAAGTTGTGCAACCATTCCCGCAGGGCCGTCAGATGCCGCAACTCAACTTGATATTATGCAAAAACTAAGGGTATGTGGTTATGTTGGTACTCCAAGTTTCTTAATGCACTTGGCTCAAAAAGCAGAAGAAAAAGGTATTGATCCTAAAAAAGATTTATTTTTGGAAGTGGCCTTTGTGACCAGTGAACGTCTGTCTGAAAAGATGCGTTCTCAAATGGAAAAGAAATATGACATCATTGTCAGACAAGGTTATGGAACTGCTGATGTTGGTTGTATTGGTTATGAATGTTATCAAAAAAATGGTCTGCATATTTCCAATAGATGTTTTGTGGAAATTTGTCATCCTGATACGGGCATACCATTAAAAGATGGTGAAGTCGGTGAGGTTGTTGTTACATCTTTTAATAAAACCTATCCATTAATCAGGTTTGCAACAGGTGACCTTTCCTATATTAATAGGTCTTCATGCTCTTGTGGCAGAACAAGTCCTCGACTTGGAAATATTGTCGGTAGGGTTGATACAACAGCCAGAATTAAGGGTATGTTTGTTTATCCTCATCAAGTTGAACAAGTTATGGCTAGATTTGAAGAAATTAAACGTTGGCAAATTGAAGTTACCAATCCCGGTGGCATTGATGAAATGCTATTATATATTGAAGCCAGCAATTTTAAACGTGAAGATGAACTCATGCATTTATTCAGAGAAAGAATTAAACTTCGTCCTGATTTGCGTATCTTGCCTCCTGGTTCATTACCTCCACAAATCAGACCAATTGAAGATAAGAGGGTTTGGGATTAATTTTTTTTGTGTTCTTGAGTGGAAAACCATATTTTTCTTATAAAAATATGGTTTTCCACCTTAAACTATTTCTTTTAATTTTTAATAAAAAATTGTTATAATTTTGTTGCTTTTGAAAGAAGTGAGTTAAAATTATAATTTTTTATGATTTAATCAGCGTTTTATTAAGTTTAATTTAATATCAAAGAGAGATAAAAATGGAAACATGTCAAAAATGTAATGGATATGGTTTGGAATCCTGTGGAGTTTGTTGGGGTGGACAAAGGCAAATACTTTGTATGGGCTGTAGTGGAAGAGGTTATATTAAAAATGAGCAGGGTGAAGAAGAAACTTGTAAACGATGTAATGGACATAGATATTATATTCCGCTAAGCTGTCCAAAATGTGGAAATTGCTATCCCTGTCCCCATTGCAATGGCACAGGTAAAGTTTAAGAATACATTGTTATTTTGAAAAAAATGTTTTTTCAGAAAGAGGGGAGTTTGAGGGGGGAAACCTACGCCATTCCTGTTTTAAAAAACTATAATTATGGCATGATTTTTGATTTTAGACATTAAATAAAAT
>CAYJGE010000078.1:0-14286 GCA_964369835.1 uncultured Mailhella sp. | reverse complement strand
TTGCGAGGAGGTTCGCCAGAACCGACGTGGCAATCTCCACGTTAAATCGGGAACTAAAAAAAACAGCCTATAGCGAGGAGATTGTCATGACTACAAGATAGGGGCTACGCTCGTTCGCAATGACTGCCAATATTTTTTATTACCTTTAGAATCAACATATATCGCAAATTGGAATAGCATGTACTGTCACCCTCAAACCTTAAAAAGGAGAATTTAAATGAGAATATTAGCACTAATTTCAATAGCAATCGCCATACTTGAAGTTATTAAAAATCACTTTGATGAAGAGTAAAAAAATAATACTGGATAAATTTTGATTAGAAAAAGGAGCGTGCATCAACACACGCTCTTGATTTTTCTTTTTCATTTTGTTTTATCAAAATTTCATTTAAAGGTGGGGAATGGGTGGGAAATTTTTAAAGAAATAAAAAAGGACTTATGAATTTCTTCATAAATCCTTGAAATAAGTGGCGCGCCTGGAGTGATTCGAACACCCGACCGACTGCTTAGAAGGCAGTTGCTCTATCCAACTGAGCTACAAGCGCTTTCCTTTGAGGAAGATATTGTAGATTAACAATTTAGTCAAGTTTTTTTTTATTATATTTAATTATTTTAGCACGTCAATCCGCTTGTGAAATTTACTTTCAAAAAAAAATAATTATTTTTAAATCCATTTTTCTAAAACATTTATAAAACAATATGTTAGAAAAACTCGTTTTTTTCAAAAAAACGTGGTTTTTCCCCTCAAAAAACACAAAAAAGGATTGACGTGAATTATTTAGTTCGTGCTGAAAAACTGAACTTTAGAAGTATGTCACATTACTGCTTGGATAACTTTTAATATATAATTTAGGGTGTGTTTATTAATCATTCCATAGAATATAAGCATATAAAAAAATACCACTATTTCAATTTGCTGCTACAGTATCTATTTTAGAAAACAGATTCTAAGCATTTCTGCATAAATATTTAATAAATAAATTATTCATAATAAATTAAATTATATGAATAATTATTATATTTCTATTGTTTATGAAGTATGCTCTTTCTCTTAGAATGCATATTTTAAAATAAAACCTTTTAAGTAGTAATCATTAAATTACAGTTGTTAACGTATTGTTATTAAAAAACTTTGTGGAACTTGAGAAGGGTAATTTTTCAAAAGTTCCCCTTTGAAAAAATAATTTAGAAATATATCATAATATATTGTAATTTTTATAGTATTATAATATTATTTTTTTATCAAATAATTTAAAAAATGTTTTTTTGTGAAAAAAGGAGATGGATATTTATGACATATTTTACCCATAAGGTTTTTGGAGTAACATGTGCAATATCTTTTTTGCAGTTTATGTCAATTCCGGCTCAATATTCTTTAGTTGTAATACCTTTATCATATATAGGTTCTACATTTCCCGATGCAATAGATTTTATGGGATCTAGGAGTATAATGGGGGGGATAAATCAATATAAGTGGAATAAACTCCATAGAAAGTCCAGTCATTTTTGGTTATTACATATAATAATTTTATTTCCGATATTATTTATGATTGATAGGAATTTTTTTGAATTAGATAGCAATTTGAATTTATATGTTTTTTTCTCACTGACAGGATTTATAATAGGTATATTGTCTCATATTTTTGCAGATTCTTTAACAATATCAGGTGTACCTTTATTTAGTCTTAATAGCAAAATTTCCTTTAATTTAATAAAAACTAAAGGCTTTAGTGAACTAATTTTTACATTTGTTATTTCTTTGTTTTGTGTCTATATGGGTTATAATTATATTGAACCATTTAAGGAAGAATTGATTAAATTAGTACTTCTTTAAAATGAGAATTCATAAAACTATTTATTATTTTTCAATCCAAGCACATATAAAAGGTGATTTTTTAAAAATTTAAAAAATCGTATACGGTTATATTTTTTTACGGCTTGGACAGAGGGTATGTTTTGTGCTTTTTTTAAAAGTTGTTCCAAGAGAGCAAAGGGGACATGGCCACTCTCATAAATTTCCATGGCTTTTTGAGCACTGATATGACAGTTTTCTTGGATTACCCTTGCATTTTCTTTTTTAATAAGAACGTCTTGAGTAGTTGAAACGCCACCAAGTCTATAGACTACAAAGCTTTCCAAAATCTCTACAGCTTTATAAGAAGCCAAGATTGAGCGATAGATAAGGTTGAAGTCGGCTGAAATTCTATAACTTTCATCAAAATAACCTAGTTTTTCAAACAAGTTCTTTTTTGCAAACATGGATCCATGATTAAATGGGATTCTGGCAAAACATTTTTGCCATTTAGAATGCTGGCGATGTTTAAAACGTCCGTCTTCAAAAATGATATCCACATCACCATAGGTAAAGTCAGCATCATTTTCTTCCATTTTTTGAATAATAGAAGAAAAAGCATTATTTCTTGTATAATAATCATCAGTGTTCAGGAAAGCTATATATTTCCCTTTGGCCATTTGTATGCCCTTGTTATAAGCATTATAAATGCCACTATCCGGTTCTGAAATATAACGAACATTATTATTTTGGGTATATTCTTTAATAAGATCCAAAGTTCCGTCTGTTGAGGCTGCGTCAATAATGATATGTTCAAAATGTGGATAATCTTGTGATTGAACAGAGTCTATACATTTTTGGAAAAATTCTACTCTTTTTCCTGCAATAAGATCCTTGGTAGCAGTTATTATGCTTACCATGGGAAAAATAGAATTTTTTTCTTGGTGCTGTGCGTGCATTAAAGTTTCCTTTTAGCTTCTGCAGAATTTCTGCCATAGACATCATCAAGGCGTGTAATATCGTCTTCACCAAGGTAAGAGCCTGTTTGGACTTCAATAAGCTCCAAAGGGATATGACCTGGATTTTGCAATCTATGAACAGTGCCCAAAGGAATATAGATGGATTCATTTTCTGTAAACAAGCGTTCTTCATTGCCAAGAAGGACTGAAGCTGTTCCCTTTACCACAATCCAGTGTTCCGAACGGTGATGATGCATTTGCTTGGAAAGAATACCTTTTGGCTTTACTGTAATATGCTTTACTTGAAACCTAGCGCAATTAATAAGACTTTCATAATATCCCCATGGACGGTGATGGGTACAGTGAAAATCCAATTCTTCTCTGTTTGTCTCTTTCATAAGCGTGATAAGACTTTTTATTTCTTGTGTTTTATCAAGTGAAGAAACCATGACGGCATCTTTTGTTTGCACAACGGCAATATTATCAAGACCTTGCACTGTTACCAATGAAGTTGTTGCATGCACATAGGAATTATTTGTTTCATGCACAATAACATCACCTAAAATAACATTATTATGTTCATCTTTTGTGTTTTTTTCGTACAGAGCATCAAAGGATCCCAAATCTGACCAATTTATATCCAAAGGGCAAACCAAAGCCTTTGCAGTCTTTTCCATCACCGCATAGTCAATGGACTCGGAGGGAGTTAATGAAAAAAGTTTTTCATCAAATCTTGTAAAATCAAGATCGGTAAAGCGTGATTGCCAAACAGCCCATGCGGCATCGTAAATATCTGAACGATGTGCTTTCAATTCTTGTAAATAAATATCGGCACGCATTAAAAACATTCCGCTATTCCATGAAGCATTATTTTCCAAAAGAATTTTTGCTTTTTCTTGATTGGGCTTTTCTATAAAGCTTTGAACTGCATATAAATCATCACAAACTTGTTCTCCATTTTTAATATAACCGTATCCTGTATGGGGGCAATTGGGCTTTATTCCAAAAGTAATAATATTTTCTTTGGTATAGGGCAAAATGGCATTTATTTTTTCTTTAAATTTTTCCAAAGGGTCAAGTATATGATCGGAAGGCAGCACAAGAAGAATTGCTTCTGCATTATCTTTTTGTGCAGAAAAAGCCGCTAAAGCAATGGCTAAGGCGGTATTTTTAGGCATAGGCTCAAGCAAAATTTTGTGCTGAGTAATATCCATGTTTTTTTCTGTCAGCATGTTGGCAACTAGAAAACGATGAGGATTTCCACAAACAACCAGAGATTGTTTTGCAATATTCACAACCCTATCAAGAGTATCTTCAAAAAGACTTTGCTCGGTAAGCTGTATAAACTGCTTAGGAAGAGTAGTACGAGATAGAGGCCACAAACGTGTGCCGCTTCCGCCACATAATACGACCGGAAAAAGATTGGAAAACATATCATCTCTACCTTATTTATTGATTATTAAAATGAATTTTCAAGATCTAAAGTTACTTTGATAGCATTGGCAATGGGTGTTGCAACTTCAGCATAATGTTCCCTAAGAGCTATTTCAATATCAACTTTATTTTTTGTAAGTAAGATATCGAAAACTTTACGATGGCGTTCATAAAATTGTTTAGGGCTAAATGCTGTTATCCAGTAATTATAACATAAAAATTTTGAAATATTTGAAGATGCCAGTCTGGCTGCTGTGATTAGCTGTAAATTATCGCAATGTTGTAAAATTGTGGTATGGAATTTATCATCTAAATCCGAAAGACATTCTAAATTATTGCCTCTTTTGCATTTTATTTCCATTATGTCCACAAGGTCTTGCAGATCCGCAAAATCTTCTTCTGTCCACATGTCAATGGAGGAGGCAATACCGGCTCCCTCTAAAATTCCGCTTACTTCATAACCATAAATTACTTCTTTGGGGCTTAACAGTTTAACGGACTTGCCTTTTTGAGGCTCTGAAGTGATTAAACCATCTTGTACTAAAACTTGAAGTGCTTCTCTTATGGGAGCTCTACTTATTCCAAGTTCTTTTGCAAGTTCAACCTCTTTTATTTGATCACCGGGTTTTAAAACAGATGACTGAATTAATGTTCGTATAAATTGACCAACTTGAGTTGAATAGGTTTGCTTTTTAAAGTCCATGTTATTCCTTATTAAATAAATAATATTGAAAATATGATAATTATCTATCTAAATAATATGATAATGTTAAGGAAAGGCTGATTAAATCGAAATTTAAAATTTCTATGAAAATTACACAAGCTTTTCCTTACAAAATAGACATGAAATGGCTATTTTGCACGCCAAAGTTAGAGCCAAAACCACGCTCTTTGCGTCACCCCTCATGCTTCCATTGTTTTATGGGAGCGAATAAAGGCAGTGTGCCTTTCTGATTAATTTCGTTTACGGAATTAATCAGTGCCTCCTTAAAGGTATTGTAAAAAAGTTTATAAAATATGGTTTAGATTTAATCAGTGTTTTATTAAGAATATTTCAATTTGAGATATAAAATTATTCAAATTGAAATATTCTGTTAAATTGGATTATTATTGATTATTTAGCTGTAGTTTCAAAGCATTCGACATCTTGTGGAGAACATTCGGGGCGAATGGTAAGAACAGGTACAGGGGAAAGTTGCACAACTTTTTCAGCCACCGAACCAAATAACATTCTATCTAAACCTTTTCTTCCGTGGGTTCCCATTATGATTAAATCAGCATTACAATTTTCTGCCATGTTTATAATTTCTTCCACTGCATAACCAACCACAACTTTTGCTTCAACTTCAACATTTTGGCAGTATTTTTGTACAAATTCGATGATGGCATTTTCAGCACCTGAAACTATTTCACCAACAAAACCATCAATGGTATTGGGGGCAATATGAAAGCCTGTGTATTGACTCATGGTTGGGGCAACATAAACTACTTGTAATTTTGCATTCGCCATTTTTGCATACATTGTTGCATAGTGAGCAACAACTTTACTGTGTTCTGAAAGATCTAATGCACATAAAATTGTTTTAAATGAAACCATAAAGCTTTCTCCTTGTCAGTTAAAATGATTGAAAATTGGAACACAAAATTGTTAGCCAGTATTTGAAAAATTTACCGATGAACATAAATTTAAAAAAATATAAACTTTGTATCGGTTTCTATGGTTTTTGGCATGATTTTACTAAATATTACTTTATTAATAGTTAGTAATCATATTTTTCCATGTTTTTTCATTTTCGACTAAACTGTGGCTAAATTTAGTAATTGTACTTTTGATATGTTTTTAATTTAAAAATATTTTTTGATGTTTGAGATTTTTGCTCATAAATTTTTTAAATTAAAACAATGTATTGTAAAATTATAAAATCAATTTGTTATCTTTTGATTGTACAAAAGTTTTATATTGTGATTTTGTCATAAATAATTATTATGTTCATAATGTCAATATAGTATAAATGTAAATTAATAATGATAGAATTGCAAGTTTTGTTTTCGTTGCATATTTTAAAAGTTGGTGTCTGGTTTAGTGAAAATGTAAAATTGTAACATGTTATAATTTTGATATTTTTTTTATAATAATTATTTTTTGACTATATTAAATTAATTACTTGAAATTTTAGATTTTATAATATATTGTATAAAAAAGTTAAATTTAAATAAAATTTTAGTAATAATTATAGGTGGGTAAATGTTAAATTTAAATATGCTTAGAATATTCCATGCACTTGCAGAAAATAATAGTGTAATTGGAGCAGCTGAATCACTTTTTATTTCACAACCTGCTGTCAGCAATGCAATAAAAAAAATGCAAAATGAATATGAGCTAGCTTTATTTTATAGAGAAGGCAGACATTTAAAGTTGACAGAAGAGGGTAAAAATCTTTATAAGTTTTCTCAACAAATTTTTGATATTGCCAAACAGGCTGAAACCTATTTAAAGCAACTAAAATCAAATAATTTAACCAGTATTAAAGTTGGACTTGTTACCCTTTATGAACGTTATTTTATAGATAATTTAGTTGATATTTTTCATGAGGTAGATCCAAATCTTTCTGTAAGTATTGTGTCAGGTAATTCAAAAGCTGTTATGCGCATGTTATTATGTGGTGAAGTGGATATGTCTATTAATGCTATTTTAAAGCCTTCCAAATCATTAAAACATATTTTTTATAAAAGGCATCATGTTTATCTTTTTGCTCCCGAAACACATCATTTATATGGGAAAAAAACATTTTCAGCCATGGATTTAAATAAACAAAAGCTTATTTATAAAGAAGATGGTTCAGCAGTCAGGCAAGCTTCTGATGCCTATATTGCCAAGCATCAAATAAAGCCCAACGGAATTTTGGAGCTATCAAATTTTGACTCAATTATGGAGCTTTGTGTAAAAGAAAACTGTCTTTCATTTTTGCCGGAAATGTGGGAAGAATCGAATTTTGAATATGATAGAGATTCTTTTTTAGAGGCTAAGGAAGGGGATTTATATTTTGATGTTTGTTTTTCTTTCTTGCCAAATCATAGGTATTCGCCTGCTCAACTGGCATTTTTTAGTCAACTTTATCAAAAAATAGAAAATAAAAGGAATTAGTAGTAAAATGATAAAACATATTGTTTGGTGGACATTAAAAGATGAAGCAAGTGGAAATCTTGCCAAAGAAAACGCTATTATTATAAAAAAAATGCTGGAAGATTTGCAGGGCAAAATTGATGGATTATTAACAATAGAAGTTAGTTTTAGTATAAAAGAAAGTACAACTGTTCCCATTAGTGTTGTTTTACAATCTGTCCATGGGTCGGAAGAAGATTTAAAAGCTTATGGCTGTCATCCTCTACATTTGGAAGTCGGTAAATTTATAAAAGAAGTTGTGCTCACAAGAAATGCCATTGATTATGAAATTTGAGCAAAGGCTTATTAAAATCTTGATGAAATAATGACGCAGTCAAAATAGTAATTTTATGTAAAATTACAGTTAGTTAGAGTGGGGTGTTATGGATAGTTACGAATATGATGCAAAAATTTTTAAAGCCTTGTGTGATGCTAAAAGGCTTGCCATTATTGAATTATTGAGAAGCGGTGAGAAGTGTGCCTGTAAATTAATTGAAGCAAGTGGTATGGGGCAATCAACACTTTCCTATCACATGAAAATCCTTTGTGAATCAGGCTTTGTAAAGAGCAGAAATGAAGGCAAGTGGACACATTACAGCCTTAGTGAAAATGGCATAGAAATAGCTTTCAGTCGTTTGACTGCCATTACAAAAATATTACCTGTCATGGTTGATATTGGGCAAAAAATAAGCTGTAAATAAATTGTTTTGTGAATTATGACTATGTAATGATTCAAAAGAACATTTATCTTTCACGCTGTAAGGATTTGTATGAAGAAAACGGTTATAGGATTAGTTTTAATTGCCATTGTCATATTTGGAGTTTATTATTATTTAAATGTTCAGCAGGTAAAAATAACAGAAGAATTTAAAATAAAAATGGAAAGTTATGGAGTAAAATCAGAACAAGTTGAAATTGATACTTTTTCCGATAAAGTAGTTATGACTAATTTTTCTTACCAAAAAGAAATAGATAAGGTTAGCATAGTTATTACTGCAAATAAATTAGAACTGGTTGATTTTGAAATAAGTCCAGCCCATAGTCAAGAGATTACGATTAAAGAAGTTGAGGCCGAAAATTTAGATTTAGAAGTTTTGGTTCAGGATGGTTTACAATCCAAGATAAATATAGAGCAATTAAATACTTCAAGTTTGGTTTTAAACCAAGAAAATTTATTAAATTCATTAAATACAATTAAAACCGATTTCATAACAACTTTTATTAAAACTCCCCATAAGGGTCTTGAAATATTGGGTTCGACTATTAATTATAAGGAAAATAATGCCTCATTGCCAATAGTTACAAGAATTGACAGATTTTATATGCCCACCACTGAGGATTTTAATAAATTAAATATTGAATATGAAAAGATTAAAGTAGAAGATGAAAATGCCGATATATCCATCAATCATGTGGCAATTAATGAGTTGAATATTGATTTAATAAATGAATTGATTATAAATGATGGAACTGAAAATCTATATAAAACCATGATTAAAAATTTAGATAAATTGAAAAACCTTCCATTAAACGAAGCTGTGTTTTCTTTGATCAGTTTTAATGATGTGGAAATGATAATTCATCATAATAGACTTGAACAAATTAAAAATAAGGCAATTACCATTGATAATATTAAATTGGAAATTGAGAATTTAGAAAATTTGTCTGTTTTTTCAAATATTAAAAATTTGAAATTTAATTCAGAATATCTTTTAGTTTTTAATCAAGGTGCCCATTCTTTGTTTGGCGATAATTTGCCTGAGCAAATTTTATTTAATTATAGCTCTAAAAATATTGCAAATATTGATGAAAAAACCATAAAAAATGATATAGAGATTAGCTTGCCTGCATTTTTTGAAAGTAAGTTTAATAATGAAAGTGTCTATAATTGTGAAAATGCTTGGGATGCTCTTTTGATGACTTCCGTCGGACAATCCTGTATCGGTTTAGAAAATTTTGATTTATTTTATAAGGATGATGGAATTATTCCCATATTTGCAAAATTGATTTCCACAAGTTTAAATATTGAAATTGCTTCCATTGTGCCAACTGCAAAAAAATCTGTTGATAATTTTTTAGAAATGATAAAAACAGGAAATGCAAAAAATGATAGTGCAATAGCAGAAATTATTAATTCCTTTATCCTGTTGATTGAAAAACCTGGTGAGTTAGAATTGGAAATGACATTTGATCCACCCATATTTAGGCATTTGCTAAATGAATTTCCTGAAAATTTTGAGTATAAAGTCAATGTGAAACAAGGTGATAAGAATTTGGTAGACTTGGCAAGTTAACCACTCCATTCCTGTTTTCAAAAACTATAATCATAGCATAATTTTTGATTTTAAATATTAAATAAAATATTAATAAATCAAAATAGTTATATTGTTATTTAATAAAATGTTTTTTAAGGAAAGGGGGGAAGCGATTGCTTACGTTTGAGGGAGAAAAACTCACCCAGCTTATGTCGAACAAAGTGAGACTAAGTGTCATGGATTAGTTCAAAAAAACGTGGTTTTCTCCCTCAATCCGGAATCACGTGGCAAGTTAACAAGTCTAAAATTCAAGCTGACTTTGAGAGAAAATGTTATCAAATAAATTAAATATAACAAATGAAATAGAACTTGCAAAAAAAGAAGAAGAAATAAGCAAGAAAAAGGCTGTTGAACTTTATGAGAAAGGCTTGTTTGACAGTTTGGATATTGGTACGTTTAAAAGTCTTGTTTTTATTCATACTTATCTTTTTGATGAACTTTATGATTTTGCGGGCAAAGTACGCAAAGTAAATATTGCAAAAGGAAACTTTCGTTTTGTTCCTGCTCTTTATCTTGAGAGTGCATTGGCAGAGATAGAGAAAATGCCCCATAATACCTTTGATCAAATAGTAGAAAAATATGTGGAAATGAATGTTGCTCACCCTTTTCGAGAGGGTAATGGGAGAAGCTGTAGAATTTGGCTTGATTTAATTTTAAAAAGACAAATTGGCAAAGTAGTGAACTGGAATCTTGTTAATAAAGAAGATTATCTTTCGGCTATGGAAAGAAGCCCCATTAAAGACTTGGAAATAAAAGAACTTTTGAAAAATTCCCTCACCGATAAAATTAATGATAGAGAAATTTATCTTAATGGCATTGATAGAAGCTATGCTTATGAAGGATATGCAACATATGAAGCTAAGGATTTTATAAAACAATAAATCTCTAAATATAGCACTTTGATTTATTGTTGATTACTTCTACTAATATTAATTTATAAAAAAATAATTTACAAAAAGTTAGATTTATATAGTATTGAGTTGAAATAACTGTGCGATTGTGTACCTCATTTAAGCACAAAATAAATAAGAAAAACGTCATTGTGAGGACGCCCACCTACCTTGAAACAAGGTAGGTGCGGGGGACGTGGCAATCTCCCCGTTATAGGCTGTCCCCATTATGAGATGTCATAAGTACCCGATTTGGCGAGGAGATTGCCACACTCGCTACGCTCGTTCGCAATGACATGCAGGGGTAGTTCGTCTGCAATAAAACAGAGTTAATATTATGGCATGTTAGGAAAATAATTATCCTAACATGCCATAATCATTTCATAAATAAAAAGAATTTAAATGTTATTCTTTATTGGTTTCTTATAATGTTGTCTGGTTTTTCGTTCTTCGATTAAAAATTTGCCTGTGATTGAATTTGGGTCAGCCATGATAGCTTCAGGACTGCCTTTGGAAATGATTTGTCCTCCGTTTTCGCCTCCACCCGGCCCAAGGTCTATAACATAATCTGAGGCTAGGATAACATCTGTATTATGTTCAATTACCACAACAGTTGCCCCTTTTTCCACCAATTGGTGCAGAACTGTGACCAGCTTACCAACTTCATGGGTATGTAATCCTGTGGTTGGCTCGTCCAAAATATATAGGGTATTGGGAAGTGAACGCTTTCCAAGCTCTCTTGAAATTTTTATTCTTTGGGCTTCACCACCGGAGAGAGTTGTGGCAGGTTGCCCAAGCCTGATATAATCCAGTCCGACATCTTCAAGCACGGAAAGCCGACGTTCCAAGGCAGGGTAGTTTTCAAAAAATTTTCTGGCTTCACTGACAGTCATGTCCAAAACTTCGGCAATATTTAAATCTTTATACCTAACCTCTAAGGTTTCATGATTAAATCTTCTTCCTTTACAAACATCACAAGTCACAAAAATATCAGGTAAGAAGTGCATTTCTACTCTGATTTGCCCATCTCCTTTACAGGTTTCACAGCGTCCGCCTGCCACGTTAAAACTAAATCGTCCTGCTTTATATCCACGCCTTTTGGAATCTTGAGTCATGGAAAAAATATTTCTGATTTCATCAAAGATTTTGGTATAGGTTGCAGGGTTTGAACGGGGAGTTCTTCCTATGGGGCTTTGATCTATGGAGACAATGCGTTCAATTTTATCGGCATTAAACAGGGCTTCAACCTTTCCGGGTTGGTCAACTTTAATTCCGCAATTTAAAGCCATTTGTTTATAAAGGCTGTCAATAACAAGAGAGCTTTTACCTGAACCTGAAACTCCGGTTACACAAGTCAAAATTCCCAAGGGAATTTCACAGTCAATATTTTTTAAATTATTGGTGCTGATATTTTTAAGGGTTAGAAATTCTGTGACTTCACGTCTGTCATCGGGTAGCGGAACTTTTAATTCACCTCTCATGTATTTGGCTGTCAAGGAATTTGAAGCAAGAAGTTGTTTGGAGCTTCCCCCAAAAACAATATCACCCCCATGTATCCCCGAACCTGCCCCCAGCTCAATTATGCTGTCGGCTTCTCTGATGGTTGCTTCATCATGTTCCACAACAATTACCGTATTACCTCTTTGTTGTAAGCTTCTCAATGTATTGATTAATCTTTCATTATCCCTTGGGTGTAAACCTATTGAAGGTTCATCAAGCACATAGGTCACACCAACCAAACCGGAACCAAGCTGTGAAGCAAGTCTAATTCTTTGGGATTCACCTCCCGATAAACTAATCATGGAACGGCCAAGGGAAATATAGTCAAGCCCTACATTGTTCATGAAAGTTAGACGATGGGATAACTCTTTTAATAGCGGTTCGGCAATGATTTCTTGACTGCCTGTAAATTTCAATTCATTTAGCCATGCTAGGGCTTTGGCAATGGAAAGACTACAAAATTCATAGATACTGTATTCATTATCTTTTTTACCTATTTTTATGTGCAGGGATTCGGTACGCAGTCTTGCTCCATGACAGGTGGGACAATCAACTGCATAACTATAACGGGAAAGAATATCTCCCCAAGCATCACTATTTTGCATTCTTTTTTCCAAAATAAACATTACACCCGGAAAATTTGTCAATGATATGCTGTCATCAAATTGTTTAATGTCACGATTAAGACTTGTGCCTCCCATGAAATTACGGCGTAAAGAACCTGTTCGATTTACTCCTCCGGCTTCACCATGAAACAGGGCTTTTTTGGCATTTTCCGAAAATTCCGATAGGGGAGTGTCAATGGTGAAATCATGTCTTTCTCCTAAGGCGATCAGAGCCTTTTCCATTTTTTGCCAAGTTATTGGCTGATCTAAAGGAGCAAGAACACCTTCTTTTAATGAAAGTTTTTCATCGGGTGCAATTAATTGTGGGTCAAAGGTGGCAACTGTGCCAATGCCTGCACATTGCGGACAGGCTCCTTGAGGGCTGTTAAATGAAAAAAGTTGAGGTGATGGGCTGGGCATGGAAGTGTGGCAATTGGGGCAAACTGTATCAGTGGAATGAATAATATCTTCAAAACCCTCTCGATGAACAAGAATTCTTCCTTGTCCATGCCTTAAGGCAAGTTCAACCGAATCTGCCAGTCTTGTACGCATATCATCCTTAATAACCAAACGATCCACAACCAAATCAATGGTATGTTTTTTATTCTTATCAAGACTTGGGGCTTCGTCCAAGGTGTAAATTTGCTTTTCCTCACCCAAGGTGGCAATTCTGACCCTTACAAAACCTTCGGCTTTTAATTTTTTAAATCTGTCTTGATGGGTTCCTTTTTGCATTTCCACCAAGGGAGCCAATAAATAAATTCTCGTACCTGATTCAAGGGACATGATGTCTGAAATAATTTCATCGGAGGCTCTTGCTTCAATGGGAGTTTGGCAGTGACTGCAATACATTTTTCCGAGTCTGGCATAAAAAACCCTTAAAAAATCATATATTTCAGTAACAGTACCAACAGTTGAACGGGGATTTCGTCCTGTGGTTTGCTGTTCAAGGGAGATGGCAGGTGATAAACCTTCGATTTTATCAACAAGTGGCTTATCCATCTTAGGCAAAAATTGTCTGGCATAGGCAGATAAAGACTCCACATAGCGACGTTGGCCTTCGGCATAGACAATGTCAAAGGCCAGGGTTGATTTTCCTGAACCTGAGGGGCCACAAATAACCACAAGTTCATTTCTGGGGATTTTTACACTGATATTTTTTAAATTGTGTTGGCGAGCACCTTCAACCAAGATTGCACCGTGTTTTTCGGGGCTTATGGAAGGAGGGTTTTCACCTCTGAATATATTATTTTTTTTTGCCATTTTATTTTCCTAAGTGGTTAGGGGGATTTTTTATTATTAATGAATATTTATGACTTGTTAAGGATATTTCCGAGTTTTTTATATAATTAATGTTAACTTATTGTAATAATGGGAAACAATTTCTAAATGTTTTTTGATTTTATAAACTTTGAAAATGTTATTATCATAAATAGGCATGATTAAATAAAATGACAAGGACTTTTAAAATATATTTATAATTATAATTTTTACTTAAAATTATAAACATAAAAAAAGACCTTTACATAATGTATAACACGTCATTCCAATTTGGGGGCTTTGCCCCCAAACACCCGGCAAAGGCAGGGGCAACGCATCTAATTTTTCTTGAGGGGGAAAACCACGTT
>CAYJGE010000077.1:0-14604 GCA_964369835.1 uncultured Mailhella sp. | reverse complement strand
GTTCAAATAGACTTAGTTTTTGGTCATTTGCTTCAATTTTTTGTTCAATATCAGCCATTTCAGCCGATTTATCGGCAGAACTTAGGGCAGAAGCAATTTTTTCTTCCAAATCCTGTTCGAGCTCAGCAATTTTTTGGTTCAGTTCTGCAATTTTTTCAATTTCTTCATTATTGATTGAACTTTCAGGGTTTGCTTCAAGATTTTCTGCTAAAGATTGTTCTATGTCAGAAATTCTTTGTTCTGCATCTTCCAGTTTTTTCACAAATTCATGAAATTCAGCATTTTTTTCATCTTCTAAAGCTTTTTTCTTAATATCAACAAAACAAGCTAATTGGTCATTTAATTTTTTCTGAGTCATCAAAACATCTTCAAGTTTAATTACTCTGGTGTCCATTGTCTTGACTTGATCCTGCAAATCATATAAATCTTCATCAGACTTGCTTACATCGGTATGCTCAAAGAATGTTTCGGGTAGTCTTTGGGTTTGAACATGTTGATCATTTAACAAATATGCTTCTAAATGTTCAACCCAAGAAACCAGCTTCATAAAATTATCTTCAATTTCACCAATTCTACTTTTTGCATCTTCAACAAATTCTGATAAAGTTGTAAATTTATCAGGTAAATGTGTGTTCATTGGTTGAGCTTCAGAATTTTTAACGTCAATTTTATTGCTTGATTCAAGGTTAGGTTTTTCAGCTGTTGATATTGATGTATTTAATTTAGGTGCACTTTGAACTTGATTGGTATCATTTTGCATAATTTCTGATAAATCTTCTTCATCAAATTTAATTTCAGAATTTGATGTTGAAGTTATTTCATTTGGCGCATCTTTTTGTAAATTAATTTCTGTTTCTTGTGTATCTTCTTGTTGAGGTAGCTGATCCACAGAAAAAACTTCTTCAGAAGGACTCTCTTCAGAAAGACTCTCTTCAGAAAGAATTTCTTCTGAAAGAATTTCGTCAGAAGGGATTTCTTCTGAAAGAATTTCGTCAGAAAGAATCTCTTCTATGGATTCTTTAAAAATATCTTCTTCCACGTCAGTTTCTAAATCTTCTATTTCGTCAATATCCATTTTGTTAGCTTCCATTTCCATAAGATTTGTGTCCACTTGCTCATTTTCTATATTATCACCTGAGTTCTCATCTGGATCAAAATCAATGTTGTCAAGGCTTAAACTTTCTTTAGCATCTAAATCTTTGAAAATATCATCATCTAAATCAGCACTCAAATCTTCCATTTCTTTTATTTCAGTCTGATTTGTGTCCACTTGCTTGTTTTCTATATTATCACCTGAGTTCTCATCTGGATCAAAATCAATGTTGTCAAGGCTTAAACTTTCCTTAGCATCTAAATCTTTGAAAATATCATCATCTAAATCGGCACTAAAATCTTCAATTTCTTCAATTTCATTTGTTTCATTTTCAAAGTTTGGCTCAGATTCACTATTTTGATTTAATTCCTCATCGGTCTTTAGATCAATTTCATCAATTTCGTCACTATTTAATTCTGCTGGAATACTATTAAATTCATTGGCATTATGATCCATAAAATCATTTTCTGTGGATACCGATTCAGAACTTAAATCCATTGTATCTAGGTCTAATTCTTCAATTTGACTGTCTAAATCTAAATCCAAATCAAGTTCATTAGAGTCAAAGTCCAAAGAATCTAAATCGTCGGCCAGGTCATTTAGTTTTTCTGTATTTAGGTCTGAGTCTGGTTCTGACTCAAGGTCTTTTAAATTGTCTTGCCCTATGTCTTCGCTAAAGTCGTCTTCATCAAGATTTATTTCGTCAAGATTTATTTCGTCAAGATTGTTCTCGCTAAAATTATTCTCGCTAAAATTATTCTCAATGAAGCCATCTGAAAAAATATCATCAATTTTATCCTCTTCATTGTCACCATTTAGCATTTTAGCCAAGTCGGTTTCATTTGCAATATCATCTTTATCGTCAATAATTTCACTGATTTCATTTAAATCTAAATTATTTGTTTGGGTTTGTGCCGTGGAACTTACTAAATCATCAAGTAAAACTATATCATCGTCATCATTTTCATCATTACTGTTTTCAAAGGATTTAGAAGTAGTTATGGGGCTTTGAAGGTCAATAATATCATCATCTTCGCTTGGTAAATCATTATTAAAACTATTGTTTTGAATACTTACTTTATCAGTATTCCCATTATTTACAAGATTATCTAATTCTTGTACATAGTCGTTATCCATGTCCATGGGATTACTGTTGGCTTGCTTCTTACTATTTTTAGGCTCATTATCAATTATTGTTTCATTGGGAGAAGTTGCGTTTTCAAAATCATCCAGTAAGGAACCAAATATATCATCTTCGTCATCATTTTTCTTTTTGTGTTCATCAATATCATAGCTTTCAAAGAGATCATTTAAAGAATTGAGATTAAGTCCGTTTGAGGTACTGTTTATTGATGTTTCTTTGCTTGAACTATACTGTGAGGTTGTAAATTCATCAATTGAATTTGGGGATTTTGTGGTATTGGGGAAACCGGAATTTGACGAAATAAAGTTACTGTCATCGCTTATTTGAGATTGGGAATTTTTGTCCGATCCATTTCCAACTACAACAACATCTGTCAAATCAAAAATATCATCTTGTAGGTTTTCATTGATGTTTGTCATGTTAGCCTCACATATTTTGAATTAGTCAATCTTTATAAAAAAAAATTACTTGTTTATTATATTAAAATCCAAAAATAAATAAATATTTATGGAAGTACCGATTAAATCAGCAGATTATTAAATATAAAAAAATATAATCTTATAAAAACTATACAAAATATATTTTTTTATAATTATTAAATTATTTTTATTGATATAGCAATTTGACTTTTTATTGAGCACTAAATATAGCAATTTTTTTGTACTCTTTGAAATTGCTATGTCGACTACGTTAGTAGTCGACCGCCACTGAGGTGTAAGTGCAATTTATTTGCACGTTAAACACCGAAGTGAAGCGTGCCTTTCAAGTTTGATTTTTGATGATATAATCAGTGAAAAATCAAACTGCTATATTTAGTCGAAATTAAAAATTTCCAAGGTACAGAAAGAATTATTTTCTTGCAAATCGAGGGTGAAATCAAGCGTTTTTACAGCTGTTATAGGGTTAATATAAATCGATAATGTTAAACTATGCTTTAGCAAAAGCTAAAGCATAGTTTAGTTTTCGATTAAGGGTGACAAGCAGATCCGGAACAACCGGTCATAGCTTTTGTCTTGGCCTTATCTTTTTTCTCTTTAGCTACTTTTACGTGGCAACCAACACAACTATTATCGAGTTTTCTTTCATGAGTCACTCGGTAATAACTGTTTACTTTGGACTTTTCCTTGTTTCCTAAAAGATCATGACAACCTGATGCTGAACATTTTCCATAATTTTCTGCACCATCAACTTCATGGTGACAGGTTCCACAATCCACTGTGGTGTGAAAACTATGATTAAATGTTACAGGTTTTTTGGTAAGATCCATGACCATTGGTCCTTCAGGAACAGCAGGACGCTCAGCAAGAGCAGGTAAGGCAATAGCTATCAATGCCAATGCACAGATAGAAAGCATTATCCTTTTCATAAAAACCTCCTATGGGAGCTTGTTATAATACAGTTACCATTAACTGTATTTTTTTGAGCCAAAAAATGGCTCAAAAAATTTCAAAAAATTAATTCAAGTTACTTGACTGAAAAAGCTCAGGAAGTAAAACCTCAATTTCAGCATTACCATATATCATTGATATATATCTTTGTAATAACCCATTGGTTTTTTCTTCAAGCATACTTTGAATAATATTTTGTTTATTGTTTTCAAACTCAACAGGATCGGCATTTTCTATTTCTGCTAAGCGAGCCAAAATTACTTGACTACCAAATAAGTACGGCTTTGCTTTCCAATTCTTATCGTCACCAGCAAAAATTTCTTTAGCCAATTCTGCGTTTATTCCAAGACCTTCTATTTGACCATTGCGATCAAAAAAGGAACTTGTTGTTATCTCATTAGAATTTATTGTGGAAGTTTCTTTTAACATGTTTTGTGCTTTATTATATGCTTCATCTTGGGCTTTTGAAGCAATGATACTGTTTTTCAATTGTTCTTCAACTTCTGACAAGGGTTTTACGCCGGCAGGAATAAAATCAGAAATTTTAAAAATTGATAATCCACCATTCATTGCCAATGGAATATCAACCAATTGCTCTTTTTCTGTATTTATAATTACCTCGGCACTGGCCGGAGCTAAACCAAGTGAACTGATCAGTGCATTTTGATCCAGTGATTCAGTTTTTTCAACACTTAAATTATATCTGTTTGCAATTTCTTCAAAACTGACATTATTGGCCAGTTCAAGATAGGCTGTGTCAACCAAATCTTGCAAGGAATTGTCAACTTTTTCAAGGGCAATTTGATTTCTGATTTCCTCTTTAACTTCATCTAAGGCTTTGGTATGAGCTTCTTTTTTATCTTCAACTAAAATTAAATGATATCCAAAATTGGTTTTGACAGGAGAGGAAAGCTCTCCTATATTTAGTGCAAATGCGGCATCGGCAAAAGCTTGAACCATTTGATTTTTCTCAAACCAACCAAGATCTCCCCCATTTTCTTTTGTTCCGTCTTGTCCAAATTCCATGGCAAGATCTTCAAATTTTTCACCATTTTTAATTCTTGCTTCAATTGCTTGGATTTGAGATAAAACAACTTTTTCTTCATCAGCTGAAGCATTTTCGGCTAATTGTATAAGGATATGTCTTGCCTTTACTTTTTCTTGTTCTTCAAATTGGCTTATTTTTGTATCATAATAGGTTTGAATTTCTTCATCTGTTATTTTTGAAGGATCTGCCAATTTATCAGAATTAAAATTAATATATTCCAATACAACTTGCTTGTTGACAGCAAATTGATTTATGTCTTCATTATATTTTTTTTCAAGTTCTTCTTGGCTTACAGTTATATTATTTTCATCGACCGTAACTTTTAAATAATCTATACTTCTTTTTTGCAGAGAAAAATCATATTGATCTTTTGCAGTTTGATCACTGACATAAAGTCCTGCTCCAAGTAATTGTTTAAAGCGTAATGGTAACAATTTTTCCCTAATCATAGCTTCAAATTCAGCAACACTTTCCCCTCTTCCACTTACTATTTGCTCATATAGTGATTTGTCAAATTTTCCGTTGGCGTCTTGAAAGTCAGGAAATGATTTTATTGCATTTTGTAATTCCAAGGCACTGATGTCAATGCCCGTTCTTTTTGACTCTTGATCAAATAATTTTGCAATAATAAGTTCATTTAATATGTTTTGTGAAATTTGCATATTGGCAAGCATTTCTTCGCTTACATCAGGTATAAATTGCTGAATTTCATTTACTGCTTGTCCATAACTTCTTTGAAATTCTCGCAATGTGATTTGTTCACCATTAACAGTTGCAACAACTCCGGTGGGAGTTTGCACCGAACCTATTCCCCAAAAAATAAAAACAACAGCAATTAAGCCGATGGCTAATTTTACCCCCCACGAACGACCTGCGTTTGAGCGTATTTGATCAAGCATTTTTTTCTCCCATATATTTATATTATAAAATTGACTTATTAAGAAAAGATGATTTAATTAACAATAATTAATCAGTTTTCTTACAAAATAGATCTGAAACTATAATTTTGCACGCCAAAGTGAGAGTAAAACCATGTTTTTTATGTCTCTCATGTCTTATGGAAGCAAGCAAAACTGTCTGCCTTTTTGATTAATTCCAAAATCGGAATTAATCAGTTTTTTTAAATCTTATGGTTACGAATTTCATTCAACAAACCACCGGCAAGAATTAATTCCCATTCTTTGGCAGAAAGATCATGGCTAAGTTCTATTTCTTTTTCATTGTTTAATTTACCGATTATAGTTTTATTGTTACCAAGTTCAAAACAGTCAAATTCTATTTTATCACTTAATTCCATGGCATGATATGATTTTTCAGAAATTAATAATGGTAATATTCCAAAGTTTACAAGGTTTGCCCTATGAATACGAGCAAATGAAAGTGCAATTACTGCCCTAATTCCCAAATGTCTTGGCGCCAAGGCAGCATGCTCACGGCTTGAACCTTGTCCATAATTATGGCCTGCCAAGATAATTCCATGTTCATTTTTATCTCTGATTTTTTTTGCTCTTTTCACAAAGTCTTCATCGAGTCTTGAAAAAACATGTTCGGAAATGGCAGGGATATTTGAACGAAGTGAAGTAATTTCAGGACCTGCAGGCATGATGTGATCTGTGGTAATTCCATCACCAACTTTTAAAGCAACAGTGCCTTTGAGTTGTTTTGGTAAGGCAGAAAAAATTTCCAAAGGCACAATATTTGGGCCGCGTAGAATTTCAATTTCAGTTCTTTCGCTGACAGTTTTTGGCGGATATAGAAAAAGATGCTTGATTGATGGAATATTTTTTGGAAAACATGGCTTTTTAGGTACTTCTCCCCATGTTTTAGGGTCAGTAAACATGCCGTTTAATGCACAAAAAGCTGCTGTTATCGGACTTGTCAAATAAACTCCGGCGTCCTTTGTTCCGCATCTACCTTCAAAGTTACGGTTAAAAGTCCGAACTGAAATACCTGCAGAACGGGGGGACTGACCCATTCCTATACAAGGCCCACAGGAACATTCAAGTAACCTTACTCCACTGTCCAAAAGTCCACTCATGCAACCTTCATTCATTAACATGGTCAGCACTTGTTTTGAGCCGGGAGAAATGGAGGTATCGGTAGAACTTGAAATATGTTTACCATTTAAAATTTCGGCCACCAAAAATAAGTCGGAATAAGAAGAATTGGTACATGATCCCATGGCAACTTGGTCTACTTTTAAGCCTGCAAGTTCGGAAACAGGTACAACACTGTCAGGAGAGTGAGGTTTGGCAACCATGGGAACAATTGTGGATAAATCAATTTCCACAAGTCCGTCATAGTTTGCATTTTCGTCAGCATAAAGAGGAATAAAATCTTCTTCTCTGCCCATGGATTTTAAAAATTCTCTGGTATTTTCATCTGATGGGAAAATTGATGTGGTGGCTCCAAGTTCTGCTCCCATATTGGTAATGGTTGCTCTTTCGGGAACTGTTAAACTTTTAACTCCCTCACCTGTAAATTCAAAAATTTTGCCAACTCCTCCTTTTACTCCAAGCCTACGAAGTATTTCCAAGATAATATCCTTGGCACTTGCAAAGTTTTGCAATGAATTTGTCAGTCTGATTTCAATGATTTCAGGCATGGGTAAACTATATGGTTCACCTGCCATGGCCAAAGCAACGGATAAACCGCCTGCTCCCATGGCCAAAACACCAAGCCCACCTGCTGTTGGAGTATGGCTGTCTGAACCTGTCAAAACAGTTCCCGGTTTTGCAAAATTTTCCAAATGTAGTTGATGACAAATACCTGTGCCGGGAGGAGAAAAAAAAGCTCCGAATTTGGCTGCCGATGTACGTAAAAAAGCATGGTCATCAGCATTTCTAAAGCCCATTTGCAAAGTGTTATGATCAACATAAGATACTGATAAATCAGTTTTTATCGTATCAAGGCCAAGGGCTTCAAATTGAAGCCAAGCCATTGTGCCCGTTGCATCTTGAGTTAATGTTTGATCAACTTTAATTCCAATTTCTGAACCGATTTTCATTTCACCATTGATTAAGTGCGCTTTGATAATTTTATGGGCAATGTTCATCAACTTACTAAGTCCTTTATTCTGTTATTTTATTGTATAAAACCTCTGCACAGAAATTTATATAAAATTTTTGAAATATAAAAACTACATATAAAAGTAATTCGGCAGAGGTTTTTAGAAATTTATTATTTGTGAGAATAGATTGATTAACTTTATTCTACATCTAAACCAAGTTCTCTGTATTCATTTAGTTTATTTCTGAGTGTTCGGACGGAAATACCTAAAATTTCAGCCGCTTGAGTTCTGTTTCCTTGAGTTGCCGCCAAACCTTTTTTAATCATAAGTCTTTCAACTTCATGTAAAGGCATTAAAGCACCGGCAAAATCACCATTTGAATCATTCTTGTTTTTTTCATTTTCTATGGTTTCATTTTCATCTTTTGTTTGATTACTGATTTCACTCTGAACGCTTTCAAGGTCACAATTTTCATTACCTTGCAATTGCTCAAGAAAGTTATTCGTCACATTGTTTTCTGTGGGACTATCTGTTATATCATTATCAAAATTTTCCTCTTCATCTTCAAATAATGGCCAATTGTCTTCATCAATTAAAAAATGAGCGGATTTTATGTTTTTTCCGCCTGCCAAAAGCACAGCTCTTTCCATAAGGTTTTGTAGTTCTCGCACATTTCCCGGAAAATCATATTCTTTTAACCAAGTTAATGCTTCTTCTGAAAAAATAGCCTTTGGCAATTGGTATTCATTGGTATAATGGTTGGTAAAAAAATTAGCCAACTCGTAAACATCATCTCCTCGTTCGGATAAGGAGGGTAAACGCAAAGGAATAACATTTAATCTAAAGTATAAGTCTTGGCGAAACTTTCCCTCTTTTACCCAAAAATCCAAATCTCGGTTGGTGGTTGCTATGACTCTGACATCTACTTTAATTGTTTCCACTCCGCCAACGCGATCAATTTCTCCCTCTTGCAGGGCTCTCAGAAGTTTGGCTTGCAAGGCTAAATCCATTTCGGAAATTTCGTCTAAAAGTAGGGTTCCGCCATGTGCCAATTCAAATTTACCGACTTTTTTTCCGATGGCACCTGTAAAACTTCCTTTTTCATGTCCAAATAGCTCACTTTCCAGTAAATGTTCGGGAAGAGCGGCACAGTTGATGGCAATGAAGGGCATATTGGCACGATTACTCCAACCGTGTAAATTTTTGGCAAACATTTCCTTGCCTGTTCCTGATTCTCCATTAATTAAAACTGTAGCCTTTGACGGAGCAACCTGTCTGGCAAGAGACAAGGCTTTTTTCATGGCACGACTGCTTCCAATTATTTTAGGAATATTTGATTTTTTATGACTTTTTTTCTGATTGTCAAAATGTATGGGCAAGGCTTTTAATTTATCTATGTCAATGATGCCACGCCAAAAATCATAGGCACCAAGTTCCATAAAATGTCTGGCTTCATCGGCTGTACCATGTTCAGATACTATTATAACTCTTGGAAAACTATCATTATTTTTTATTTCAGATAATATTTCTTCAGCCTTATATCCCGGGAGGTTGGGACTTGTGATTATGTAATGAGGATTTGATGACGCAACAAAAGACAAAGCACCTTTTGCATTTTCTGCCAAAGAAGCTTCGATGTCTGCACCTCGAAGTTGTGGAAAAATACGAGTAACTGCAGAGGGTTGAGATAAAAATAATATCCGCTTGGAACTCATACAATTTTTATAACTTAAGATATTAATTAATGCAAGAAATTATAGAATAGTTAATTTAATAAACAACTTTATTTCGGTTTATAAAAATAATATTTTTAACACAACTTTTCATTTGTTATTTAGGGCATTTTTGGAAAAGAATTGTCCTGAAATGTCCTAAACACTTCATTGGAGCATAGCGACATTGAAGTGCAAAAAGCAAGAATAGAAGTGGCTTTGCCACTTCGTTAAATGATTGCTTTTTGAAAGTTCTATAGGGTAGAGTTCTCAATTTTTATTGAAACTGCTCTAAAAAAAACAATAAAATAAAAAGTTAGAATTAAAAATAAATTTAACGTTTTTTAAGGAAAGGGGGAGTTGAGGGCACGCCATTCCGGTTTTCAAAAATCACAATTTTGGTATGGTTTTTGATTTTTTAAATTTAGCAAAATATAAATAAATCAAAATAGTTATATCATTGTTGAAAAAATATTTTTTAAGGAAAGGGGGAAGCAGTTACGTTTGAGGTGGAAAAACTCGTTTTTTTCAAAAAACGTGGTTTTCCCCTTCAAGTTAGAATAATGTGTTTAATAAACGAAATTAATTCAAATGGTTTTGAAAAAACTCAAGCAATTGTAAAATGTCTTTCTTTTTATTTGCAGAATAATTTTCATTTTCCAAATATCTTTGGACAAAGCTGGTTAAAGGGCGGATAATTGGCGGGTATTTTTTCCAATCATCTTTTTCTAAAAAATTATTTTTTAATGTGATGAAATTTTTTAATAACTTTAGATGATGTATTTTTAAAAATTTATGTAAATTGTTAAAGTTTTGTTTAAATATTTCACCACATTCAACTTTTTTGTCTGTAAAAGTGTTTTTTCCTTTTAATGAAAAAAAGTAATCGGCAAAGAAATATCTCCAAAAATCAGTTTGAATTTGGGCATATTTTTTATTTCCTTTGATTACTTCAAGTTGATAAAGCCCTTCAGCTGTTTTTCCTGTTTTATAAAGTATGGTTGAGGGAATACTTGGCAAGTTTTTCTTTTGTAAAAGACAGTTAATTAAATTCGCCAATCTGTTTGGAATAAAGCTTTTTTTGCAAAGATTTGACTGTTTTGTACATTGCCAGCAATTGGTACAGGAAATAGTGGAGCGTAAAACATAGTGTCCGGGGGGGTAGGCTGCTGTTTCCCAAGGATTTACATTGCCCATGGATAAATTTAAGGTGGGGATACCGTTTTGAGCCGCCAAATGCATGGGGCCTGTGTCGGGGGTAATAAATAAGTCCAAGGTTTTTAAAAATGTTACCAATTCAAAAACATTAAAACGACCTGCCAAACAGGCATTTGGCATGGAGGCAAGGTTGGCACATTGTTGGCAAAGTGCTTTTTCTTCTTGATTTGAACCTGCTAAAAAAATTGGATCATAACCTTTTTTGGCCAAACTAATTGCAAGTTCTGCCCAAAAATTGGCATCGGGGCGTTTTGAAGCTTCACTGGCACCAACAAATAAACCTATTCTCCCTGTATTTCGCTGTACATTCATTTCCCATTTATGATTTTTAATTGTTTCCAAGTCTATGCAATCAAGGGCACTTAGATCGACCCAATGGAAATTGTTATAATGATTGTTATGAATTAGGGAATTACGGTATAAATGCCAATTTCCATGAATTTTTTGCTCTGTTTCACTTTTAAGCATGCCAAAAAATTCATTTTTTTTTAATTTATCTGCAAAGGAATAGGTTTTGACATTGTGGCTGAGATTGATCACGGTTTCAAAATTAAATTTCAAAATTTCTTTTTGCTCCTGCAAGGAGAGATAGGCCATATTGGGTGGGGAAAGCCTAAAGAGTTCATTATAGAAATTTTCTTCCCCAACTATCCATACTGCCTTATTATTTTTTTGATTTAACCAAGTGCAAAGGGGAAAACTCATGGCAATATCGCCAAGTCTTTGGGTTTGGATAATTAGATTAAAATCACTCATCTTTATTTTTAAATTTGGGTAAATTGTCTATTTGTCTGCAAATTCCTAAAAGCATATCCATTTCATGTCTGCGGATTTTTGCTCTGTCCAAAAATCTTGCCATTTGTAAGAAGAAATAGTCAGGATTATCTTTTTGAATAACATTTAGTTTTACTAAACATTCTTTTAGTTTTGAAAATAATAACTCCCTTTCTTCATTATAAATTTGACGAGAAAAAATTTGTTTTGTCTTTTTAGTGATTTTTTCCTTTGGTTTTAACAAAAAACATTCATAAAGAAGAATCATAGCAGCTTGAGCCAGGTTTAATGAACTTGAATTCGTGGAGGTTGGAATATTTACAAGTTGTTGACAATATTCCAGTTGTTGATTTTCAAGTCCCCTGTCTTCAGGCCCAAAAATAAGTGCAACCTTTTCATTATTTTTTAATTTTTTAATAATATGGGTGGCAATTTCTCGTGGGCTAAAAATTTCTCGTCTGATTCCGCCTGTGCGGGCTGTTGTTCCAAGGCAAAGACTGCAACCCACAAGTGATGAAGCTAAATTCTCATGGATTTTTATGGATTTTAATAGTTTTTCACCTTGCTTTGTGGCCATGGGAAGAGCTTTTTCATAGTCCCAGCGTTCAGGCTGAACCAAGTGAATGGGGGCATTGCCAAAATTGGCAGATGCCCTTGCAACTGCACCTATATTTTCAGGAAACCTTGTTTCAACCAAGATAATTTGCAAATTATTGAACATGTTAAACTTTCCTTGGTTTGTCTGATTCATACTGAAAAATATGAAAATTTATTCTTATGTAAGCACTGATTAAACAAGTGTGTATATATTTCTAGTCTTGTCTTAAATCCAAAACTCTTTTGGCTTTGCCCTCGGCAATGGGGAGGCTTTTTGCTTGCACCAAATCCACTACCGGAGTAATTAATATTTCGTCATGCAAACGACGTACAATTTTTTCTTGTAAGGCTCTGAGAACACGCATGTCTTCAACAAAATTTTCTTCATGTATTTCAACTTTGACTCTAAGGGTTTCTTTCAATCCTTCTTTTTCAAGTTGAATTAGATAGTTGTGTCCAACTTCATTAAAAGCCATTAATACTTGTTCAATTTGCATGGGATAGATATTTACCCCTTTGATGATGAACATATCGTCTGAACGGCCTGTAATTCTGTCTATTTTTCTATGCTTACGCCCACAAGCACATTCTCCTGTGATAATTCTGGTCAAATCATGGGTTCTATAGCGTAAAACAGGCATGCCTTGGCGGTTTAATGTAGTCATAACCAATTCGCCAACTTCGCCGTCTGCCACAGGTTTTTGGGTTTTGGGATCCATAATTTCTAAAATATAAGCATCTTCCCAAATGTGCATTCCATTTTGTTCAAGACATTCCATGCCAACACCGGGGCCATTCATTTCGGACATACCAAAACTATTGTATACTTTTAAATCAAGGGTTGACTCAATGCGTTTGCGAGTTTCCTCTGTATAAGGTTCTGCCCCGATTAACGCAATTCTAATGGGTAGACTTTTTGGATCGGCACCATCATATTGAACTTGTTGAGCCACATGCAGAGCATAGGAGGGTAAAATATGGACAGCTGTTACATTAAAATCTCTGATTAATTTTATTTGTCTTTTTGTATTGCCTGCACCTGCCGGTATGGTCATGCAACCAAGGTATTCCGCTCCATAATGTATACCAAGTCCACCTGTAAACAGTCCATATCCTGACATATTTTGAAAATTGTCTGTGGGACGTATTCCTGTCATATACATGCTTCTTGCCATAAGTGATGACCAATTTTCAAGGTCGTGTTTTGTATAACAGATTGCAACAGGTGAGCCTGTTGTTCCGCTTGAACAGTGCATGCGTACAAAATCTGTTTTTGGTACACAGGATAAATTATTGGGATAATTGGCTCTCAAATCATCTTTTTCTATAAAGGGTAACTTTGAAATATCTTGAGGAGTTTTGATAATATCCGGACTAATACCGGCATCTTGATATAGCTTTGCATAAAACGACGATTTCATTGATTGTTCTATGCTTTTTTTTAAGCGAATAACTTGTTCATGTTCAATTTTGTCACGACTCCATGTTTCACTTTCATCAAAAAAATCCATGATTTTCTCCTAAGCCTTTATTAAAATATTAAACTGATGTAAAAAACCACAAAAAACAATTTTGCTTTTTGTGGTTTTGCTAAAATATTGACTATAAAAAATTAAACTGTTAAATCCATTAAATATCCATTCATGGATTCAATACTTGAAACAACCTTGGTATTGGCTGCCAAGTTATTTTCAGTTTGAATTAGATTTACATATTCGGCAGCTACATTGACATCATTTTGTATCATGCCATAAACTTCGTCGGCATATTCTTGGGATTCACTGCTAAGCTCTTCGTATTCAGGATATATATCTGCGTTTTCATATATAAATTCACCATAGGAAAGATCCCTTGACATTTCAGCCGCTAAATTTCCAAGTTGTGTATATCTGTCGGAGGATTGGTAATATGGGGTATTTATATTTGCCAGACTGTTAGCAATTAATTGCATATCATTACCATATTCAACTATGGTATTTCCTGCTACGTTCAGGGCAGAATTAATATTCATTATTACCTCCGTTATGAAGTATTTGTTAAATATTTAAAATCATTAAAAATATATTTTCTTTTCACTTTAAATATAATACTTAAATAAAGCCTTGGCAAGAGTTTTTTTGAAAAAAATTAATTTTTTCAGGTTCGCCTCACGTCAATCCGTTTTTGTATTTTTTGAGGGAGAAAACCACGTTTTTTTGAACCAACTAAAAACGCCTGCGGATGGGCGAGTTTTTCCTCCTCAAACGTAAGCAATCGCTTCTCCCTTTCCTTAAAAAACATTTTATTAAGTAATAATATAACTATTTTGATTTATTAATATTTTATTTATAGCAGTTTCAATAAAGATTGAAATTGCTCTACCCCATATAACTTTCAAAAAGCAATCATTTAACGAAGTGGCAAAGCCACTTCTATTCTTGCTTTTTGCACTTCAATGTCGCCATGCTCCAATGAAGTGATTAGGGCATTTTAGGACAATTCTTTTCCAAAAATGCCCTAATATCTAAAATCAAAAATTATGCCATAATTATAGTTTTTGAAAATCGGAATGGCGTGGGGGGCAAAGCAGGGCTAACGCATCTAAATTGAAATAGTTTTTCAATTTCATAATATATTGATA
>CAYJGE010000076.1:0-14649 GCA_964369835.1 uncultured Mailhella sp. | reverse complement strand
ACTTGACAGGGGCGAACTTGACAGGGGCGAACTTGACAGGGGCGGACTTGATAGGGGCTTATGTGATGGTTGGTAATGTGAAATACACTTTCAGTCATGCAAAGGGCAATACTCTTGTTTTTGTGGATAGTAATGGAAATGAGCAGACAATAGGCGGACTGGGAAATACAAGCAATATTAAAGGTGGCACAGGAGCAGGTTTGGAGCAAAATCAAGGCGGTTCAGGAGATTCAAGTAGTACAAGCACAAGCCAAGGCACAAGCACAAGCACAAGCTTAAACCCAGCTCAAGCTATAGACATAACAACCTTTGGCTCCGGCACGGGTTCACCCTATGAAGATTCTGCCATGGCAAATGCCAATCCCTCACAATGGTCTGTCCATGTCAGCCCCTATGGCAGTCATTCTTCACGCCATGACAGTAACGGACACAGCAATAATTTCGGCATTGCAGGCGGAATTTCAAAGCAGATAAATGAAAGCCTTTCCCTCGGTGCTCATTTTGATTTGGGCTATACCGACAGCCATTCCACAAGCCTTGATACAAATTCCGATATTTTTTCCGCTTCCTTTGGCATAAACGGCACCTATAATATCACACCTGCATGGTATGTCAGCGCAAGCCTCACAGGCACTATTAACCAAACGGACAGCGATTATAGCTCAAGTATTTTTAAAGCTTCAAATTCAAACAGCGGTTCTGCTTTTTCAGCTTCACTCAGCACAGGTTATATGTGGAAAATCAATGATAACAATGTGCTGGCTCCGCAAATCGGGCTAAATTATATCTATACCTATACGAGCGATTATGATATTAAATGGAATAATGGCGGTTCTTTCTATAATATTTATAATGATGCTGTCAATTATAGTGCTTTATATGGCACCATTGGGCTTCGCTGGCTTGGAATTTATGAATTGAACGAATTTTCCAAACTAAGCCCCTTTGTTTCTGTGGGTATTCAACAAAACTTGACAGGCAATCCCATAAAATCCACAACCACCACCTTTGGCACACGCTATAGCGCCGAAACCACCCCAAACCGTACCACGGTTAATGCTTCTGTCGGCTTAACCTATGACTATAAAAACTTCTCCATAAAACTTGACTATGATAGCTCCTACGGCGAAGAAGAAAATAAACACGGCGGCGCGATTACGTTTAGTTATAAGTTTTAATGGGGGGATTGTTTAACATTAACAGAAACCTCTGCACAATTCATTGTCCGCAGGTTTCATTAATAGTATTTTAAGTTGACATCACTAATGTCAACTTTTTGAAAGCACACTTGCTTCGGCACTTAACAGTGTAATAAAATTACACTTATGCCTACGCAGTGGTCGCCTGCTATCGCAGTCGACGATAGTAATTTCATCTGAAATTACTAAAACTTGACATTTTAGCAAAGTCAACTTATTTTAAAAAAGAGGGTAGCAAGAGCTAGAACTACTTGCTACCCTTGGGTTAAACCCCAGATGTATTGTTAATGGTTATTACATCAAAGAAGTATTTTAGCCACTGTAAATTGCGGATTACGGTGGCTAACTCCTTTAATGAGCCTTAGTTTATTTTATATTTTAAAATATAAAGTTTACAAAAACGTATGCAATTAAATTTGCAAGAACGTTAATGATTAAGCTCATTAGAAATTGCTTCATAAAGCACCTCCCAAAGACTATTGAAATAGAACTCTCAGAGGCTAACCCATATTCTTTGTATACTTTATAACTTAGTTTAGCAAGAAATGAAATTTTCAAAACTTTAATTTTTTTTCGGTTAACGAAATAAAAATTTAAAGGCAGTCATTAAAATTATCGTTTAATGAAAGTAAATCAAATTGGCTGTCATTGCGAACGAACGGAGCCCCTGTCTTGTAGACATGGCAATCTTGGCGTACAATCGGGAACTTTTAACTTTTTTTAATCTTTCCTTTATCACCAAGATTGCCACGTCCTCAGCCTACGGCTTCGTCTTTACTAAGTTCTTTATCGCAATGACAGCCTTGTATTTTTTTTCATGATATACCGTAGAATTAGGGAAGGAAGATAAATTGCAAAACAATCCAAAATTAGAAATCTTGCCCCAAAATCCATGGCTTGCCCCCTTGGCAGGTTGGTCAAATTTGGCTTTTAGGCAAATTTGTCGTGAGCAAGGGGCATATTGCACTTGCACAGAAATGGTCAGCGCCAAAGGTCTTGTTTATGGTGGTAGAAATACGGAAGATTTATTAAATACAAATCATGCTGATAATCCTCTTGTTGTCCAAATTTTTGGGGCAGAAGCCGAATTTATGGAAAGGGGAATTTCCATTTTGCAAAATAAGGGATTTTATACCTTTGATATTAATGTGGGTTGTTCTGTGCAAAAAGTGATCAAAACAGGTGCCGGTGCTGCCATGTTAAAAGATCTTGATAATTTGCTGAAAGTTGCCAAATCTGTGATTGAACAGGTGCACAAGCCTGAGCCTATTAATGATATACAATCAAATCTTAATTTAAAAAGTGGACAAATTGGTTTAAAATTAAGGCTTGGCTATGAAATGAACAATAATGTTTATCTTGACTTGGCCAAGGAGCTTGAAAAACTTGGAGCAGATTGGCTGACTTTGCACCCACGCTATGCCAAACAATCTTTTAAAGGTGTTCCAAACTATGAACATTTGGCAAAGTTAAAAGAAAATGTGTCAATTCCGATTATTGCCAGCGGTGATTTATTTACAGCCAAGGACGGAATAAGGGTATTGCTTGAAACCGGAGTTGATTGTGTGATGTATGCCAGAGGAGCCATGGCAAATCCTTTTATTTTTAATCAGCATAAAATTTTATTAAATCATTGCCTTGAACATAAAATTAAAGCTGAAAAAGTTCCAAATTTTGAAGACATAAGTATTTATACAGAGCAAGAGTATAAACTCTTATTAAAAGAATTGATTTTTAAACATTTGGATTATGCTTTAAAATATAATTCCCATACCGCCCTTTTGCAGATGAGAACCATTGTGCCTCGCTATGTAAAAAATTTTGAAAATGCCAAAGCTTTAAGGCTGGCTCTTATCAATTCTAAAAATTATGAACAAATAGTGGAAGCATTAAATATATTTTTTGAATAGGGATTTTCAAAGTTGAATGAACATGTTTTACCTTTTATGCAAAGGTATCTTGATATATTTATTTGAAAATTTTTTGCAAATTCCCTTTGACAAATATTTAAAAAAAATGTACAAATTGTTTAGGTGATTTTTTATTAAAATAACTATATGGAAACCTTGATTGATGGTAATTGAATTAAGTTGATTGAATTAACTTGATTAATTGGTGTTTCCATGACAATGGTATTGCAAAGTGATGATTTTGCAAGCCAAATGAGAGCAAAACCACGTTTTTGTGTCCCCTTTAGGGAGAATAAAGGCAGTGTGTCTTAGGTAGTGTGTTTTCTGATTAATTTGTTTATGGAATTGATCAGTATTTAAATGAGTTTAACTAAATTTTAAACTAAAAGGATAATAACAATGATAAATATTGATATTACCCTCGGAATTCAAATCATTAACTTTTTAGTTTCATTATGGATAATTAATTCATTAATTATTTCTCCCATCAGGGAAAATATGAAACGCAGGCAAGACATTGTGGCTCAAGACATTGAAGATTCGGAAAGATTTAAAATTTCTGTTGAAGAAAGACTTTCAGAATATGATAATGTTATTGCTAAGGTCAGAGACGGCATTGCTTCACAAAAAAGTGAGTTTAAATCTGAGGCAGAGAATATTTCATCTAAAATGATTAGTGAAAGTGAAGAAAAGGCCGTGCAAATCAGAACTACCGAAAGTGCAAATGTGCAAACTCAAAGTAAGGACGTTTATAAAATTTTGAAAAAGAAAGTTCCAAATTATTCAAAATTGGCACTTGGCAAAATTTTAGACTGATTTTTTGCAAATGAAATTATGGGCAATGGTTCATAATAAATATTTAGGAGACAGTTGTGAGATATGTAAGCATAATTGCTTTTACTTTCTTGTTTAGCACAATGGCAAACAATGCTTTTGCAGCTGACGATGGCTTGGCTTGGGGTAATTTTTCATTGAGATTACTCAACTTTGCTATTTTTCTATGGTTAATTTGGCATTTTGCCGGAAAAAAAATCATGGGATTTTTGATAAATCACAGGTCAGATGCAATTAAAAATTTAGATGATGCCGCCAAATTGAAAAATGATGCAGGAAAACAACTTGCACAGGCAGAACAAAAACTTTTATACATTCAAGATGAATGTGACAAATTGATAGCCGAGGGAAAGGCACAGGCCGAAGCAATTAAACAAAGAATAATTGCCGATGCCACAAAACAGGCAGAAAAAATCATTGAAAATGCCAAACATGCCGCCATTCAAGAAGCTATTCAAGAAAAAGCTAAAATTCAAGCTGAACTTGCAGATGATATTATTACAAAGCTTGAAAAAGATATATCTTCACGCTTAAACAAGGGTGAACATTTAAAGCTTGTTGAAAAATCCTTAACCAAGGTGGTGCTGTCATGATTGGCAATGTGATCTCAAAAAGATATGCAAGTGCACTTTTTCAATTGGGTAATTCCGTTTCCCTTGAACAAGCTGAAAATTACGGACAAAGCTTATTTGCTTTGGCTTTGGCTGTTTCTGAAAACAAAAAGCTGGAAGTTTTATTTAATAGTCCTGTTATAAGTGACGAAGAAAAGAAAAAAGTCATTTTAAGCTTATTGGAAGTAATCAAGGCTGATATAATGGTTAAACGTTTTTTTGAACTCTTGGTGGACAGAAAGCGTTTATCTGAAATTTTAGCCATTGCAAATGATTATAAAACCATGCTTGATAAAGCAAACGGACTTAGTCAAGGACATGTTATAACAGCAATTGCCCTTGATAATGCACGTCAATTGGCAATCAAAGAGCAATTGGAAACACAAAATAATTGTAAATTGCAATTGGAATTTTCTGTTAAATCCGAAATTTTAGGCGGTATAATCCTTACCATAGGTGACAGAATATTTGATGCAAGTTTACGCTCTCAACTTAATAACCTCAGGGAATCCATCAAAAGGGGTGAATAGGCATTATGCAAATTAAGGCAGAAGAAATCGAGAAAATCATAGAAGAGCAAATTCGCAACTATGACCAAAAAGTCGAAATGAGCGAAACCGGAACCGTATTATATGTTGGTGACGGTATTGCAAGGGTTTATGGTGTGCAAAATGCAATGGCAATGGAACTTTTGGAATTTCCCGGCGGGCTGATGGGAATGGTGCTTAACCTTGAAGAAGACAATGTAGGTGTTGCTCTTCTTGGTGATGACAGTGGTATTAAAGAAGGTGACATGGTCAAAAGAACAGGGAAAATCTTTTCTGTTCCCGTTGGTGAAGCTGTTGCAGGCAGGGTATTAAATCCGCTTGGACAACCAATTGACGGACTTGGGCCTGTTGATACAAAAGAAACACGTCCTGTTGAGTTAAAAGCCCCCGGTCTTATGCAACGTAAAAGTGTGCATGAACCCATGGTTACAGGGATTAAAGCCATTGATGCCATTACTCCCATTGGTAGAGGACAACGTGAGTTGATTATTGGTGACAGACAAGTTGGTAAAACTGCCGTTTGTGTTGATGCCATTATTGCTCAAAAAAATACTGATGTTCACTGCTTCTATGTGGCCATCGGTCAAAAAGAATCAACCGTTGCTCTTGTTGCCGAAAAACTTCGTCAATACGGAGCCATGGATTATACCACAATTATTTCAGCGGCAGCATCTGAAACTGCACCACTTCAATACATTGCAGCTTATTCAGGTTGTACCATGGCTGAATATTATCGTGATAGCGGCAGACATGCTTTAATTATTTATGATGATTTGTCAAAGCAAGCTGTTGCTTATCGCCAAATGTCTTTATTACTTCGTCGTCCTCCGGGCCGTGAAGCTTTCCCCGGAGACGTTTTCTACTTACACTCACGTTTACTTGAAAGAGCTGCCAAGCTTTCCGATGAAGAAGGTGCAGGTTCTTTAACTGCTCTTCCTGTAATCGAAACTCAAGCCGGTGACGTTTCAGCCTATATTCCAACCAACGTTATTTCCATCACAGATGGTCAAGTATTTTTGGAATCAAACTTGTTTAACGCCGGCATTCGTCCTGCTATTAACGTTGGTATTTCAGTTTCACGGGTTGGTGGAGCTGCTCAAATTAAAGCCATGAAACAAGTGGCAGGTACATTAAGGCTTGACCTTGCCCAATATCGTGAAATGGCAGCCTTTGCTCAATTTGGTTCTGATCTTGATAAGGCAACCCAAGCAACTCTTGCTCGTGGTGCCAGAATGACAGAACTTTTAAAGCAAGCTCAATATCAGCCAATGACAACAGAAGAGCAAGTTGCTTCCATTTATTCGGCCGCAAAAGGATTTTTGGACGATATTGAAGTCAAAGATGTTCTACCTTTTGAGGAAGGTCTGTTGGAAGTTTTACGTACATCAAAATCAGATATTTTAAATGATATTCGTGAACGTGAAAAACTTGATGATGACCTTGAAAATCGTCTAAATGAGGCAATTAAAGAATTTAAGGCAAACTTTCAGGCAAAGGGGTAATTCATGCCTTCTTTGAAAGATGTAAAAATGCAAATTGCTGGGGTTCGCAAGACCAAGCAGATTACTCGTGCCATGGGCATGGTGGCATCTGCCAGTTTGCGTGGGGCTCAAAGCAAGATTGAACGATTCAGACCATATTCTGATAAGTTTCATCATATGTTATCAGATTTGGCAGCCAGAACAGAGGAAGCTAGTCACCCATTACTTCAAGTTCATGATCAAAAGCAAAGCGTGCTTATTCTTTTGATAACTTCCGATCGTGGCTTGTGTGGTGCATTTAACGCTAATCTTATTGCTAAATCTATTAAGTTGGCAAAAGAAAAAGAAAAAGACGGTAAAAAAGTTGAGTTTATTTGTATCGGACGTAAAGGCCGTGATGCCATAAGAAAAACTTCTTTTGAAATCATTCATGCCTATACAGATATAATGAAATCTTTAAACTTTAATAGTGCCGCGCAACTTGGTGGAATTGTATCACATAATTATGCAGATAATCTTGCCGATGAGGTGTATATTGTCTTTAGTGAATTTGTGAGCATGTCACGACAAGTTGCAACAGCCATGCCACTTTTGCCCATTGAACCGGCAAAGGCAGAGGAAAATATTCAAGAAGCCCAAAACACGGGTGTAGAATATATTTATGAACCCAATGTAAAAGTTTTACTTGATGAACTTTTGCCTCGTTATCTAAATGTTATTATTTATCGCGGTTTACTTGATACAAATGCCAGTGAGCATGCCGCAAGAATGTTTGCCATGAATAATGCGACAAATAACTGCGATGACATGATAGGGTCACTTACTTTGTTGTTCAACAAAACACGCCAGGCAGCCATTACCCTAGATCTTATGGATATTGTTGGTGGTGCCAATGCACTGCAAAGTTAATAGTAGGAGCTTTTTAGCATGACAGTAATAAAAGGTCAAATTGTACAAGTAATCGGTGCTGTTGTTGACGTACATTTTCCCGACGGAAATTTACCCAGCATCTTAAATGCACTTGAAATAAAAAATGTTAATAATGAAGCGGCACAAGACTTGGTTTGCGAAGTTGCACAGCATCTTGGTAATAACATTGTCAGAACAATTGCCATGGACTCCACCGAAGGTTTAGTCAGAGGCATGGAAGCTATTGACACAGGTGCACCAATCATGACACCTGTCGGCAAAGCTGCCGTCGGAAGAATTTTAAATGTTGTCGGACGTCCCATTGACGGCTTTGGCGACATTGTTACAGATATAAAATTACCTATTCACAGAGCAGCTCCCACTTTTACAGAACTTAACACCAATGTTGAGCTTTTGGAAACAGGGATTAAAGTTCTTGACCTATTGGTTCCCTTTCCAAAGGGCGGTAAGATTGGACTTTTTGGTGGTGCCGGAGTTGGTAAAACCGTTGTATTGATGGAACTTGTTAACAATATTGCAAAACAACACGGTGGTAACTCCGTATTTGCCGGTGTTGGTGAAAGAAGTCGTGAAGGCAATGACATGTATCACGAACTAAAAGATGCCGGCGTTTTGGAAAGAGCTGTTCTTGTTTACGGACAAATGAATGAGCCTCCGGGAGCAAGAGCAAGGGTTGCTCTTACTGCTCTTGCCTGCGCCGAATATTTCCGTGATGAAGAAAACCAAGACGTTCTTTTATTCATTGATAATATTTTCCGTTTTACTCAGGCCGGTTCAGAAGTATCTGCGCTACTTGGTCGTATGCCCTCAGCCGTTGGTTATCAACCAACCTTGGGAACAGACCTTGGAGCTCTTCAAGAAAGAATTACTTCAACAGCCAATGGTTCAATCACCTCAGTTCAGGCCGTTTATGTGCCTGCCGACGACTTGACTGACCCTGCGCCTGCCACAACCTTTGCTCACCTTGACGGTACCTTGGTTCTTTCTCGTGCCATTTCTGAGCTTGGAATTTATCCTGCTGTTGACCCTCTTGATTCAACTTCTCGTATTCTTGACCCTCAAGTTGTGGGTGAGGAACACTATCAAGTTGCAAGACAAGTTCAACAAGTATTGCAAAAATACAAAGACTTGCAAGATATTATCGCAATTCTTGGTATGGACGAATTGTCAGACGAAGATAAAATTACTGTTTCAAGGGCAAGACGTATTCAACGTTTCTTATCTCAACCATTTCACGTTGCTGAAGTATTTACAGGAACTCCCGGCGTTTATGTTAAACTTGAAGATACCATTAAGGCCTTCCAAGGTTTACTTAGCGGCGAATATGACCATTTATCTGAAAATGATGTTTATATGGTCGGTAGTATTGAAATGGCAATTGAAAAATATAATAAACGTCAAGAACAAAACTAATTAGCATGGGGTAAAATCATAATTATGGTTTTACCCGTATATAATTATATTTCAGGAGAATGAGAATGGCATTGTTACACCTTGAGATAGTAACTCCGGATCAGGTTGTACTTGACACTTATGCCGATTATGTCGGTGCACCCGGTGTTGATGGACAATTTGGTGTACTTGCAGGACATATCCCCTTGCTTACAGCTTTGAACATAGGCATGCTTTATTATCGCAATGAAGATGAAAATACCCAAAAGGAAGTTTTTATTTCAGGCGGTTTTTTTGAGGTTTTAAATAATAAAATTACTGTATTGGCTCAATCTGCCGAGCTTGCTTGCAATATTGACGCCAATAGGGCTGAAGCCGCAAAACAAAGAGCAGAAGAGCGTATTTTGCAAAAACAACAAAGTACAGATCTTGACAGAGCTGAGTTTGCTTTGAAAAAAGCAATTCAGCGACTAAGCATTGCCCACAAAAGATAATTAATATTTTAATTTTTTGAAAAAACTGTCATTATATGGCAGTTTTTTTTGTCAAAAATAATTTATTATGTATTTTAACAGATTAAAAAACTTGACTAATTCTGAATAAGTCTATATCAATTTTATTTCAAGAATTAAGGAGAATTATTTTTATGAAAAGAACATATCAACCAAGCAAAATTAGCAGAAAACGTACCCATGGCTTTAGAGTTAGAATGGCAACTGCCAATGGCAGAGCATTAATTAATCGTCGTCGTGCTAAAGGACGTAAAAGACTTTCAGCATAATTTTCATAAATTAATAGGCAGGATAAAGTTTAATTTTACCTGCTTATTAATTTAAAATATCCAAGTAATTATATTATAATCTAAATTTAGTTGAAAGCTCTGTTGTAAAATTTAGGGCATAAGCATACAGTTATAAATATTTGATGAATAAAATATTTATAATAAATTTGATTATATGTATAGTAATTTGAATTTTATTGTTTATGAAGTATGCTCTTTAGCCTATAAATTAATTTTAATCCTTAAAGGCATATATGTCCCACACTGCATTATATAAATGGGAAAAACGAAAAAGATTATTGAAACGTGCTGAATTTCAAATATGCTATAATTTCGGTGAAAAAATTCATTCAAAACTTTTTATACTTTTTATTAAAAAAAATACTGAAATGCGTGTCGGTTTTGCAGTAAGTAAAAAATGCGGCAATGCTGTGGCCAGAAATAGAATAAAAAGAATTTTAAGAGAATTTTTTCGATTAAATCAGCATAGTTTAAACAATTGTGAAATAGCTGTGGTTGCAAAGAAACATATTCAAGCTAAAAACTTTTCATATCAGCTGGCACAAAAAGATCTATTGCCAATATTGGAAAAGATAAATAACAATTAGGCAACTTCAATTATAGCCTTATAAATCTTAATTTGCAAAAATATAATGGTATTATATTAATAAACCAAACAGAATTTTGACCACCAAGTTGTAACATGGTCGTATGGTACATATTTATGGAAGCACTGAATAATTCCGTAAACGGAATTAATCAGAAAGGCACACTGCCTTTATTCACCTATCGGGACGCAAAAAACGTGGTTTTTGCTCTCATTCGGCGTGCAAAATAGCCATTTCATGTCTATTTTGTAAGGAAACGCTTCTGCAATGTTCATAAAAATTTATAATTAATCAGCGTTTCCTTATATTTTGGCATTAAACTCATGAATAAAAATCAAAATTGATAATGCTTATAAAGTCACATGGTTATGGTGAATTTTTTTTGGCGTGTACTATTATAATTTCAAAACAATGAGTCAAGAAATAATGATTATCAGAAAAATATTTATTTTCCCCATTCGTTTATATCAAAAATATATTTCTGCCTATTTTCCTTCTTGTTGTCGGTTCACTCCCAGTTGTTCACAATATACAGCCAAAGCAATAGAAAAACATGGCGTGATAAGTGGTATTTACCTTGGAACATTACGCATTTTACGGTGTAATCCTTGGTTTTTGGGGGGTGATGACCCTGTTCCCGAAAAATTTTCATTTATAACACATTTTAAAAATATTTTTATAAAAATAAAATCAAGATTAAAAAAAATCTAATTTTTACATCAGTAAGTTTAATTAAAAGTAGGAATCCCATGGAAAACAAGAACATTTTTTTAGCAACTGTACTATGTTTCGGTATTTTGGTAGGTTGGCAATATTTTGCCGAGTATATGGGCTGGGTTCAAGCACCGGTTCAAGTGGAACAAAGTGCAAATCAAAATCAAAACATTGTTGAAACTACCCAAAATGAAACAGCATTTGAAACTAAACCCACACTTTATGCGCCAAATTCAGGTAAAACCGTAACAGTTAGAACTCCTCTTTATACAGCTGTTTTTCATACATCAGGCGGTGTGCTTCAATCCTTTTCCCTAAACGACTACAAACAAACCACAGCTAAAGATTCCCCCCTCTACAATTTAATTTCAGATCAAGCTAAAGCTGTATCTCCAATGGGTTTGTTGGTTAATGATAAAGCAACTTGGAATTTAGGAAATTGGTCACAAGATATTAATGATCTTGATTTAACAAGCGGCACAAGTCAATCGCTTGTTTTTGAAGGTAGTTTTGAAGGAATTAAAATTAAACGTGAACTGATATTTGATCCATCTACCTACTTGATCACTGAAAAAGTAAGTTTATCTACCCCTGAAAATACATCATATATTGGCAAGCTTGGATTCAGCATGGCTGGAACTGCCTATTCAGAAGCCTCGTCCTATGACCCCATGCGTGTTGCATGGTATTTGGAAGAAGAATATGATGAAGATTATGATATTGAAACCTTAACAGAAGGTGGAGGTTTAGTCCAAAACGGTAATCTTTATTGGGGCGGTATAACCAATAACTATTTTCTGAGTGCCGTTGCCCCCGCAGGCAAAGTTGGCACGCTAAAAGCTCGCATTCAAAATGGAGTCTGGCGAGCAGCAGTAGAAACACCTCCTGTAACTCTAAACGGCAATGAATCTGCTACCCAAGAAGTTAGTTGGTGGTTTGGTCCAAAGGTTGATAAACTTTTGGAATTGGCTCCCAATAATTTATCTGCTGCCCTTGATTTTGGCTTTTTTGGAATATTGGCAAAACCACTTTTATGGTTATTGCAATTTTTCTACCAATTTGTTCATAATTGGGGAATTGCAATTATCCTGCTGACAATCTTAATTAAAATTATTTTCTGGCCGTTAACCAAGAAAAGTTATAAATCAATGGAACAAATGAAACGCATTGCTCCCCTTGTGAACGAGATAAAAAAGAAACATGAGGGCAATAGGGAAGCAATGTCAAAAGAAATGATGCAACTTTATAAAACTTATAATGTCAATCCCATGAGCGGTTGTTTACCGATTTTGGTACAATTACCTGTGTTTATAGCTCTTTATAATGCATTGCTTTACTCAAATAATTTACGTCATGCCGAATTTATACCATTTTTACCCTTTACCGATATTCCATGGCTAGCTGACCTTTCTGTACAAGATCCGCTATATATTACCCCATTGTTGATGGGTGCCACAATGTTTTTACAACAATGGCTGTCACCAAGCATGGGAGATGCAACTCAAAGAAAAATCATGTTAATCATGCCTGTTGTGTTTACTGCCATGTTCTTATATTTCCCATCAGGCCTAGTTTTATATTGGCTTGTTAACAATATTCTTTCCATTGCTCAACAATGGTGGACTTTACGCAGGGTTGAGGTGAAAGCATGAGTAATTTTAAAGAATTTCAAGCAAAAAATTTAGATCAGGCCATTGAAGATGCTTGCAAATATTTTCAAACTGACAGAATTAAATTGGAAATTAATATTTTAGAAGACGCCAAAACAGGGGTTTTTGGATTGATTGGTGCCAGAAAAGCCAGGATTGAAGCTAAGCTTGCCGAAATTCCCTCTGTCAGTCAATTTGAAGATAAGGCAAAGAAAAATGTAAGAAATACGGTTAAAACCAATAGACCGAAAGCAAAGCCAAAAACAGAAAAAATTGAAGAAAAAGAAGAAGTTTTTAAGGAAAAGGCAAAGCATGAAGTTAAGGAAAGTATTGGTATAACTGCCGGAAAAGAGAAAAAAATTGTCAATGATGAACCTGAAACTTCTAAAACAATTGAAACCAAAGAGATTAAAGAAAAGAAAGTAGAGTTTAAAGTCAGCGTTGAATCTAAAATCAGTGTTGATGAGAAAAATATTAAATCAGAAAAGAAAATGGTTTTTGAAGATGAAGAAGGTGAAAGTCAAAGCAATTTTCTAAATAGTATTAATTTTAATGAAGACGAAGTTTTAGATGATTATACTTTGGAAGTTTTAGACCGTGAAGCCATGGAAAAAGCAAATTTGCTAGGTAACATGACAGAGGCTGAAATTCGAGCCAATAATATATATCAAGAACGCCCAAGTCGTGGTTCACGTCAAAGACCAATGCGTAAAAACGATAGGTTTAAGGAAAGAGCACCAAGACGAGACAGCAGTGAAGGTTTTGGACGTTCAGAAAGACTTGAAAAAAATGATCGTCAAGAACGCTATGATAGGTCAGATCGCAGTGATAAAAATCGTTATGAAAAAAGTGATCGCAATTTCAGAAATGAACGTTATGAACGTCAAGACAGAAGTGACAGAAGCGAAAGATCTGAGCGTGCCCAAAATAATGTTACAAAATTTGATTTAGAAATGAGTCAAGATGATATAAAACAGCTTTCAGCCGAAGATCGCAGACAGTTTTATATTCAAAAAAGAAAGTATGAAAGGGAAAACAGACCGCCAAAGCAAATAGTTGTGTCTGAATATGAGTCTTCACCTCTAAAAAGAGTTCCTCTTGAGGAGCTTGATCAAGAAAAACTTATTTTGGTTTCCATTGAAACCATTAAAAGATTAGTCAAAGATGTTATTGGAGAAGACGCCCCCATTACAGCCAAAATTAATGATGACAGAGTTCAAGTCAGCATTGAATGTGAGGAAACAGGGCTTTTAATAGGTAAAGAGGGTCAAAATTTGGCCGCAATTCAATATATAGCCACAAGAATTATTGCCAGACAAATAGATGCACAGGTAAGAATTCAGGTTGATACCGGCGACTATCACTCAAGGCAAGATGCAAGAATTGAATATCTTGCTCAAAGCTTGGCTGAAAAGGTAAAACTGACAGGACGCCCACAATCAACCAGACCATTGTCTGCCTATCAACGTCGATTAATTCACATGACTTTGCAAGATGAAACTGAGATTGTAACCAGAAGTTGTGGCGAAGGTGTGCTTAAAAGAGTTGTTGTTATGCGCAAGCGTTATGCAAATCAAGATGATTTGGAAGACCAAATGCCTGAAAGTAGCGAAATCGAAACTTATAATGATGATTCCTTGGATTTGGAAACCTCTGCTGAAAATTTTGATTTACCTGAAAATATTGAAAATGAAATCAAGATTGAAGAATTGGAAGTTGATCCTGAAAATTCAATAAAACAATAATTACCATGTTTTTTATATGGACTGATTATATTTGATACAAAAAACCTCTGCATAATGAATTTTGCAGAGGTTTTTTTGTATCATCAATTAGTTTTTATTTCGTTAACCGACAATTTTAATGCCAGCCAATTTGATTTACTTTAGCTAACTGATAATTATAATTCTTCGACATGTCAAAAAAAACTAAAAGGCTGTCATCAACCCACTTGAAGCAAAAAAGTTAATTTTTTTTATAATTATTGTAAAT
>CAYJGE010000075.1:0-14658 GCA_964369835.1 uncultured Mailhella sp. | reverse complement strand
TATTTAAATTTTATATATTTTTTGTATAAAATATGTTTTTTTAAGGAAAGGGGGAAGCTATTGCTTACGTTTGAGGGGGAAAAACTCGCCCAGCCGCAGGCGTTTTTGGTTGGTTCAAAAAAACGTGGTTTTCCCTCTCAAGAAAAATTAGATGCGTTGCCCCTGGGGGGTTTGGGGGCAAAGCCCCCAAATTGGAATAACGTGATAGTTTAACTTACTTGGTTTATTGTTTTTAGACAATTAATGTTTTTAGTTTTTCAAAGGCTGTCAAAATTCCATTTGGATTATTTCCACCTGCTTGAGCAAGATCAGGTCTGCCGCCTCCGCTTCCATCGATTAATGGAGAAATTTCCTTTATCAATGCGGGGGCAGTAAATTTTTGATGCAAATCCTTTGAAACATAGAGCAGAAGAGAAACTTTTCCATTTTCTTCTGTGGCAAGGCAAGCAATTCCACTTGGGATTTTTGTTCTGACATTATCCATTAAATCACGCAAGGCTTTTACGCTCATGTTTGGAACTTGCTTTGCTAATAATTTTATTTGGTTTATTTCACAAATTTCTGACATAATATCGGTATTATTGGAAGCTTTTGCCTTATCAACTTCTTTTCTTAGTTGTTTTACTTCCTTTTGCATATTATCAATTTTTGTCAATAATTCAGATGGGCGAGCTTTAAAATCATGACACAATTTTTGATTTTCAAGTCTCAAATCTTGAGCATATTTTAAAACATTCCAGCCTGTAATGGCTTCAATTCGCCTGACTCCGGCGGCAACTCCGGATTCTGAAATAATTACAAATGAACCGGCTTGACCTGTGTTTTTGAGGTGAGTGCCTCCGCAAAACTCAATACAAGTTTGTTCATTTTCTTCTCCGATACTGACAACCCTGACAATTTCACCATATTTTTCACCAAAAAGAGCAATGGCGCCCTTTTCTTTGGCATTGTCTTGACTCATTTCTTCTGCCACAACGGGAAGAGCAGCCATAATGCTTGAGTTAACTTTTTGTTCAATTTGGGCAATTTCTGTGTCGCTTAGGGCTGTAAAATGATTAAAATCAAAGCGTAACCTTGATGGGCCAACCAAGGAGCCTGCTTGTTGTACATGAGATCCCAAAACTTCTTTTAACGCTGAGTGCAGAATATGGGTGCAGGTGTGATTTCTGGCCGAAGCAATTCTTTGTCCTTCGGTTACTTCAAGTTCAACTTCTTGCCCTTGAGATAATTTACCATAAATTACTTGAACTTCATGAACAATGAGATCATTAATTTTAATGGTGTCAATGACTTCAAGTTTTGTTCCGGCTGTAAGAATAAACCCTGTATCACCAACTTGTCCTCCACTTTCTCCATAGAATGGAGTTTGGGCTGTAAGAACATATCCATGTTCACCTTCGTTTAATTCTTCAAGTTTTTTTCCATTATTGTCTAAAAGAAGAGTTATTTGACTCTGGAATTTCAAACTTGTATAGCCAACAAATTCAGTTATCAAATTGGTAAATGTATTAAAAGTAGCGTGTAAATTTTGACTGTTGGCATTTTTCCTTGCATCTCTGGCTCTTGTTTTTTGCTGGGCCATAAAGTTTTGATAACTTTCTATATCAACAGAAAAGTCATTTTTTCTGGCGATATCGTCAACAATATCAAGGGGAAATCCATAGGTGTCATATAGTTTAAATGCAATGTCACCACCAATTATATTTTGCTTGGCTTTTTTTGCTTTTTCAATTTCATTGTTTAAGAGCAAAATTCCGTTTTCAAGGGTTTGGCGAAAGCGTTCTTCTTCTTCCTTTACGGCTTTAATTATGAGTTGTTGTTTGTTTTGAATTTCAGGATAGGCATCTTTCATTAATTCAATAACTTGACCAACTGTTTTATACATAAAGGCGTCTTTTAATCCAATAAGTGTACCAAAACGAAGTGCTCTTCGGATAAGACGACGCAAAACATAACCTCTACCTTCATTGGACGGCAAAATCCCTTCGGCAATTAAAAATGTAGCGGCACGGCTATGGTCTGCAATTACCCTTAAGGCTGTGTCCACGTCATTGGTATCAGGCAAACTGTTGCTATAACTTACTCCGGCATCATTGGCTGTGAATTGAATTATTTCTTGGAATAAATCATTGTCAAAATTTGAGCGTTTACCTTGGCAAACAGCGCTCACCCTTTCAAGCCCCATGCCTGTGTCAATACAGGGTTTGCCCAAGGGTTCTCTTGTGCCGTCGGAAAGTTGATTGTATTGCATGAAAACCAAGTTCCAAATCTCAAGGAAACGATCGCAGTCACATTTTCCAATTCCACAATTATCTCCACAAGTCAGATCTTCGCCTTGGTCAATGAATATTTCTGAACAAGGACCGCAAGGGCCTGTATCTCCCATACTCCAAAAATTATCCTTTCCGGCAATGCGTAAAATTCGATCTTGAGAAACACCTATTTCATCACGCCAAAGATCAAATGCTTCATCATCATCAATATAAATTGTTACATACAATTTACTGATATCCAGTTTCAATTCCTTGGTTACGAATTCCCAAGCATATTGCATGGCTTCTTTTTTAAAATAATCACCAAAAGAAAAATTACCGAGCATTTCAAAAAAAGTATGATGGCGAGCTGTTCTGCCGACATTTTCAAGGTCATTATGTTTACCGCTGACTCTTAATGATTTTTGAACTGTGGAAACTTTTTTTGTTCCCAAATCTTCTTGACCCAAAAAGACCAATTTGAATGGAACCATTCCGGAATTTACAAATAATAAGCTTGGATCATTATGAGGTATAAGAGAGGCGGATTGCTTTATTGTATGATTTTTATTTTCAAAAAATTTTAAAAACTTTTGGCGAATTTCCTTTGAAGTTAGCATAATTATCTCTCGTTTGTTATTTGTTGATTTTGTCCAAAATTTGGAGTAATGGCATTGGTGTTTGAATAATTTTTAATGTAGAGCTATATTATAATATTTTTATTATTTTATAATATTATTGAAAAATAAGTATAAAAAAGTGATAACTTTGTATAAACACTGATTAAACTCCTATAAAGAATTTAATCAGTGTTTCCTTATAAATTAATCTTCAACTATTTCTTCAAAATCTTCTTCACTTTCGGAAACCAAGAGCGTTGACCCTTCCATTCCAAGGTGTTCAATGACTTTTGCTTCAATCTCATTACGCAAAACTTCATTTTCTTCCAACATATTGCGGACATTATCTCTGCCTTGTCCCAGTTTTTCTGAACCATAAGCAAACCAAGCACCGCTTTTATCAATGATTCCGGCAACAACTCCCAAGTCTAAAATTTCTCCCGTTCTTGAAATTCCTGTTCCCCAAATAATATCAAACTTTGCTTCTCTAAAAGGAGGTGCCATTTTATTTTTAACCACTTTTACCTTGGTTAATGAGCCAAAAGATTCTTCCTTATCTTTTAAAGTTTGAATACGGCGAATATCCATGCGTATAGAACTATAGAATTTTAAAGCATTTCCACCTGTGGTTGTTTCAGGGCTTCCATATCCCATGGTTCCGATTTTCATTCTGATTTGGTTAATAAAGATAACGCAAGTTTTAGATTTATGTATGGTTCCTGTTAGTTTACGAAGAGCGTGGGACATTAATCTTGCATGCCCGCCAACTTGAGTTTCACCCATATTTCCCTCAAGCTCAGCTTGGGGAATGAGGGCTGCCACGGAGTCGATAATTACCAAATCAACAGCGTTTGAACGGACTAACATGTCTGCAATATCAAGGGCTTGTTCGCCATGATCAGGTTGAGAAATGAGAAGCTCATTCACATTTACTCCCAATCTGCCTGCATAAGCTGTATCAAGAGCATGTTCGGCATCAACAAAGGCGGCTGTTCCACCTGCTTTTTGACATTCTGCTATGATATGAAGAGCTAAAGTGGTTTTACCTGAAGATTCGGGGCCATAAATTTCGGTGACTCTTCCTCTTGGAACTCCACCAATCCCAAGTGCCAAATCCAATCCTATTGAACCTGTCGGAATAATGGGAACATTAACGTGGGCACTGTCTGACAATTTCATGACAGCCCCTTGACCATATTTTCTTTCAATGGTTGACAGGGCAGTTTTCAGAGCTTCAAGTCTGGCTGTTTCAGGAGCTACACTGGGTTTTTTTGCCATTTTTTAATCCTTTTGATTTATTTCAAAATTGTTTTGAATTTATTTACGTTTAATAAGTTAGTTTTGGCTTTTTCAGCGTGGATTGGAGTGTGTTTTAAAATATTTTTCGAGATGATGAATTTTTCAAAAACTCTTCTTCAAGAAAATTAATCAGTGCTTCCTTACATTTTACAACCGGATGGACAAGAAGAGCAACTTGAAATATTACAACCTGTATTTGTTAAAGCCAAAGGTTTTTTTGTTTTTAGAACATAACCAAAATCATCAAGTTCAATGTCTATTCCGCCACATTTTTCAAGTAAACCTTTTTGGAAACAAAAACGATAACCGTCTGTTTCAAAAATTTCATCATTTTCTTGGGCAAAATCCAAAATAATTCCAAGTTTTTGTCCATTTTGGGCAGGAGCTAAATATATTCTGATATCTTGTAATTCATGTTCGGCAAAATGGCTTTCTAAATCTGCGATAACCTTTGAACTAAGGCTTATTATATTTGTGTTTGTTGACATATAGGAATCTCAAGTCTGAAGAAATTAGATAAAAATCATAATTCTGACATTCTGTTTTTTTTTTATAAAATTTCTTACAAGTTAATATTTTTAATGAAAAATAAATTAAAAATATTAATTAAATTTTTATACAGATGATAAATGATAAAAAAATAATTACCAAAACAAAATGTAGTTTATTTGTTTTAAAAATATATAGAAATCATATATAAATGAGGCGACAACATAAGTTATCGCCTCATTTAGGCAATTGGTTTGCAAAAAAATTAAAGCTTATGATGTTAAACGCTACAAGAACTACCTGATCCACATGAAGAACATGAGCTGCTATTTCCACTGGCAAGTGGTCTGTCGGGTTCAATTACAAAACCCATATAAGAAATATCAATACTTGCACCACTTATATTGTCGAGCAGTGTTTTTTCAATGCAAAATGTAAATCCATCAACATCAATAACTTCATCATCGTCTTTTGACTCATCCAGAGCCAATGAAAGTTTTGGGCCGCGTCAACCACCGGGAGCTAAAAAAATTCTAACTGTAGATTTTTGTTTATCAGAAAAAAATCCTTCAAGCTCTTTACGAGCTCCTTCACTTAATTTAATCATAAATCCTCCGCCATAAGCGTGTTGTTTTTTATAAATTGCACTAGCAATAAATAGTAGTTAAAAAAATAATAAAATTATTTTTATGAAAGCATTAGTTTTAGCTTGTGCGGTCAAAAATCAAGGCTAGGTTTATTTACATCGTAAATTGTTTGATTTTTGAGCTTTATTTCAAGATATCATTGTTATCTCAATCGACATAAATGTAGCAACTTGAGGTTTGCTATCTTGTTTTGGGAAAGGCAGATTTTCTTGGAGGAAAATTTTAAAACGCTTTCGCACCATATTTCTAAAAAATTTTAATGCTAACAGTAAATTATAAGTTTTATTTTGGATAAAGAATAATAAAAACTTCGTCTTAAAATTATTTTATAATCAGTATTATCTTAAAATAATTTTACCTTTATACATATAATATTAAGTTCATATTAAACTTTTGTCAATGATTATATTATGGCCTATAGTTATTTTATCTCACTTGAATAATTTTATGTGTTTTAAGCATTTTTTCATAAATAGAAACCTCTGCACTATTCATTGTGCAAAGGTTCATGGAGTGTTTAGGGCATTTCAGGACAATTTTTTTCCCAAAATGCCCTAAAATTTGCTGGTTTGCCCAATCAAGATTCTTGATTATTTAATAAAAAAAACTCTGCCCAATCGGACAGAGTTTAAAGGCTTTTACAAAACAGTATTATTTTGTTTGAACATTAAAAAAGTGTTGCAATTTGTATTTGCGAAGTCTTGGATGTTGTGCATTATTAAACACGCTGATTTCAGCTCCTTCAAGTTTTGTGATTGGAACTAAGTAAGTAACTTTGAAAGATTCACCCGGATTAATGTCTTCAACTAATTCAGTACCTGAATATTGAGTATTTCCACTGGCAATATAGTTTAATGGGGTTTGTCCTGAAAAAGCTTGAGCATTAAAGCCCATTCTTCTGTCCACAATACCTGTAACTATTTTATCTGTACTATTGTTGGTACAAGTGGCAATAATTTTGGTATAGTAATAGCCCGGAAGATTAGGATCGGTTACTTCAGTATTACGTTGAACAGTCCAACCAGAATAAGCTGCTGAAATCCAAGATGGTCTTGCGTTTGATTCTTTAATGTAAAAAGCACTGATTAGGAACATGCAAACAAAAACTGCAAAAATACTTTTTTTAAACATGGGGTTCTCCTGGTTTAAGGTTAATGAAAAAATAGTATGTTACACAAAAAGCTTACACTTTACAATGTTTTTGATTAAATATTTTTATGAATATTTAATCAAAAAATTATGCTATGAATGTTGAGCTTTCATATTGGCTAGGTTGATATTGAATTTGCAAAATTTATGCCATACATTAAAATTTAAGAATAATCATTTCTTGGTAATTTATGGTATTTCACTAAGAAAATTTATATAAATATTATAAATTATACTCAAATACTTGTCAAGTATTTAACAAATCTGCTATTCATTATTTTTTTTATGAAAGGTTTTAGCAATTCATTGTGCAAGTTTTTATGGTGAATATGCAAAGCAAATTAGATCAAAAATCAAGAATGAAAAAACAGATTTATTGAATTAACCTATTGATTTATATATTTTTTTGTCTCTGTAAACTAAATTTTAAAAAGATAAAAAACTTTTTGATTTGCAATGAATTTTCATAAAAGAGTAATATGCAGAGGTCTCTTTATAAGGGCTTATTATTATGGTAACGCACTAATTAAACAGTATCTCACTCAATAGATTTTTGATCTTAGTCAGTGTTAAGTATATCTTTATAAATATTGAGTAAATGAATTATTTATAATATATTGAATTATAAGAATAATAATTGATTGTATTTATGAAATATATTGTTTTACTTGGTGCCAAAAAAATAATTGTCAAGCGGATCTCTTCACTTTAGGGTTTAGGAAGTATGATTTGATTGATATTTTTATGAAAAAAGAGTCTGCCAACAAAATAGGCTTAATTAATATTTCTGTATATTTTTTTGGCAAATAAATAATTAATGTGACCTACACAGGATTGCAGGATAAGAATAGGTGCAATTTTACACAGTTAAATGATTGCATATATTTTGGATATGTGTTTTTGTAAGACAACTTTGTTGGCTTAAACAACACAAACACCGTTAAGTTCGTTTTATTGCCTTTATTGCTTAATGAAAGGATCTTTGTCTGTATTTTTCTAAAAATGGTAAGTATTTGTTATCATAAAATAATAAATAAGAAAAATATTGAAGGCAAAATATGTTAAATTGTTTTAATCTTATCTGATTTGACAAAATATGATATTTAATTTATTGTTATCATGTGTTTATTTAGTTTGAAATGATTGCTGAATTTCAATGCTTTTTTATTTTTATATAATTGAATACTTTTTATACTAAAGTTAGATAGTTCACTATAATTAATAAATTTAATAACTGCATAATTGAATTTTTTTAATTATAAGGGGTTTTAAGTGAAAAAAACGGATAGTTTTTTAGATGATTATGAATTTAATAAATCTTTTATTGATTCTATACCCATAAGTATTAGCTTTTGGACACAAAATGCCGAACCTGTTCTGTGTAATAAGTCTTTTCTGTCACTATTAAATGTGGAAAGTCTGGAGTTTTTTTCAGAGCGAATTGATGAATTTATGCCTCCATTTCAACCTGATGGAAATAAAACTGTTTTACGCAGAAAATATTATTTTGAACAGGCTTTAAAACTTGGTAATATTAACTTTGAATGGGTGTTTAAAAGTTCTGATGGGAAAGTTTTACCATTATTTTGCACTGTTGTTTGTATAGATTATCAGGGCGAACCTCTTTTGGCTGTTTTCTTGCGTGACAATTTACCTGTTGATGAAATCATTGAAAAATCTATTACTACCTATAAACAAACACAAAAAATTTATGATTTGGCACCAATTTGTATTTCTATTTTCGATGAAGATTTTCAAGTTGTTGATTGTAATCAAAAAGCTTTGGAATTGTTTAATTGTAAAAATAAAAAAGAAATTTTGGATAATTATTTTAGATTTTCCCCAATTCATCAGGCAAATGGTAGGAACACAGAAGAATTATATAATGAATATATGACAAAGGCATTTAATGAGGGCTATGCAAAATTTGATTGGTTGTATAGAACAAAGAGTGGTGAGCTAATTCCGTCTGAAGTGACATTGGTTAAGACTTTAGAGGGGGATATATCTCTTATTTTTTGTTATATTCACGATTTACGAGAGATTATTAAAAGTCAGGCACAAATAGTAGAAGTAGAAAAACGTACACAAATTATGCTTGACGCAACACCTTTGTCAGTTAATTATTGGGTAAAAGAAGAACATGGCGATGAAATAGTCTATCGCACTGTTGACTGTAATTATGAAGCTATTAAATTATTCAATGTTCCCAATAAACAAGAGTATTTAGATAATTTTTTTGAATTTTCTCCCATATATCAACCAAATGGTTTAATCTCAGAGCAAGAAGCAAAAAAGAATTTGGAAACTGCCTTTAGTCAAGGTTATATAAAATTTTCTTGGATACATCAGACACAAAAGGGAGAACTTATTCCAAGCGAAGTGGTTCTAATTAGAGTAAATTCTGAAGATGATATTATTGTAATTAGTTATATCAGGGATTTACGAGAACTTAAAGAAAGCCAAAGAAAAGCAAAAGACGCAGAAGAGAGAATTCAAATCATGCTGGAAGCTTTGCCCATGGGGGCGGATATCTGGGATGATAACTATAAATTGATTGATTGCAATGTTGAGTCCATAAGATTGACAGGTTGCAAAACAAAAAAAGAATATCTTGAAAAATTCTCAAGAGAAATTATTAATAATAATGTGGATGAAATAAATTTTGAAAATAAATTTTTCCATGAGCTAAAAAAAGCATTTAATGTTGGTTATACAACTTTTGAAACCACATTAAATGATTGTTTTGCTAAAAAAATACCTGTTGAAATAAATGCTATCAGAGTGAGAATCGGCAATTCCTATATGGTTGCAGTTTATATTAGAGATTTGCGTGAACTAAAGGCAATGCTGAGTGAAATTAAAATTGCAGAAAAAAAACTGGAAGCAGCCAAGAATGAAGCTTTAAGAAATGATAAGGCAAAAAGTGAATTTTTGGCCAATATGAGCCATGAAATACGAACTTCCATGAATGGAATTTTAGGTTTATTACACTTGCTTTCAAAAACTGAATTGGTTGAAAAACAAGAGGAGTATGTTAAAAATTCAATCGGTTCTGCCGGTAATTTAATGCGAATTATTAACGATATTTTGGATTTTTCAAAAATTGAAGCAGGAAAGCTCGAACTTGAAAATACACCTTTTATGATGTCTGATGTTTGTAAGGAAATGAAAAATCTATTTTCACAAAAGGCTGAAGAAAAGAATTTAAATTTATTTATAACTCCTTGTGAATATGATCAAACATATATGATTGGAGATCAGCTGAGATTAAAACAAGTTTTATTCAATTTGGTCAGTAATGCCATTAAATTTACCAATAGCGGAAGTGTTACTTTCGGTTGGAGTGTTGAAGAATGTCCAAATAATAAAATGAATAATATTTTCTTTATAAAAGACACAGGGATAGGGCTAACAAATGAACAAGCTAATCGCTTATTTTCTGCCTTTACTCAAGCAGATAATACTGTGTCAAGAAAATATGGAGGTACAGGACTTGGACTTACCATTTCCAAAAAACTTGTGGAAATGATGGGTGGTAATATTTGGATTAAAAGTGAAATCAATAAGGGGTCTACCTTTTATTTTACAACAGTTTTTGAAAAATATGTTCCATCGGAAGAAGAACAATTAGCCAAACAAAAGAATAAGGTTGATTTACAAACTATAATCAGACGTGGGAAGATTCTTTTGGTTGAAGATAATAAAATTAATCAAATTATAGCCGTAGAATTATTGAAAAAAGTGGGCTTTACCGTTGATATTGCAAATAATGGGCAAGAAGCCTTGGATATGCTGGACAAATCGAATTATAATGCTATTTTAATGGATATTCAAATGCCTGTCATGGACGGACATACAGCTGCTAAGAAAATTCGTAAAAATATAAAATATGATCATATTCCAATCATTGCCATGTCTGCCCATGCTTTGGTTGGAGATAAAGAAATAAGTCTTGACAGTGGAATGAATGATCATATCACAAAGCCAATTTCCCCTGATATTTTATATACAGCCCTCGACTATTGGCTTGAAAAATTCAATAAATAAAATCATAAAAAAACAATCGGAACTAATTAATATGCTTGGACTTATTATTACCATAATTGCCGTGACAGGTGTTTCTGCACTTTGTTCTACTACAGAGGCAATGCTTTATTCACTAACTTGGACACAAATTGAACAGATGAAAAAAACTTCACCGAAAAAAGGTGAGCTTTTGTACAATATGCGTCTAAATGTAGAAAAGCCCATCAGCGCAGTATTAACATTAAATACCGTTGCCAATACAGCCGGAGCAACAGTAGCAGGGGCTTTGGCAACCAGTGTGCTTGGTACAGAGTATTTACTTCTGTTCAGTATTTTTTTCACTGTCTTGATTCTGTTGCTTGGTGAAATTATTCCAAAGACCATTGGCGTTGTTTACTCAAACGCAATGGCCAAACTTCTTGTTTACCCACTCAGGGGGATGATTATTATATTAACTCCCGTGACCTTTGTGACAGGATTTATCACCAGATTGATAACTCCAAATAATTATGCACCAAAGGCAACAGAAGATGATATTAAAATAATTGCCTCCCTTTCACGAAAATCAGGCATGATAAAAGATTATGAAGAAAAAATTATTTCTAATATTTTAGCCCTTGATTGTAAAAAAGTTCATGATGTGATGACTCCAAGAACAGTGGTTTTTTCTTTACCCATGGAAATTTCTTTGGAAGAAGCCTATGCCAGAAATGAATTTTGGCATTTTAGCCGTGTTCCTGTCTATGATAATGATAATGAGGATATTGTCGGAATTATTCAAAGGCGTGATGTAACCCTTAAGGTTAGGGCTGGTGAGGGCGAGATTAAATTATCTGACATCATGAAACCTATTCATTTTGTCCTTGAATCTCAACACTTAGACATTGTTTTACATAAATTTTTAGATTTACACCAACATCTTTTTGCCGTTTTAGATGAATATGGTGGGCTGGCAGGTGTGATTAGTCTGGAAGATATTTTGGAAGAAATGCTAGGCCGTGAAATTGTTGATGAATCAGATATGGCTGCGGATATGCGAGAAGCGGCCAAACGCCGCCGCCAAGATGCCTTAAGCAAACGCTGATTACAGGGTTAAAGCACGTGGTTTCACGTTAATCCAATTTGTGGGCTTTGCCCCCAAACCCCACGTGATTCCGGATTGAGGAGGAAAACCACGTTTTTTTGAAACATTCCACGACGCCTGACGGCTGGGCGAGTTTTTCCCCTCAAACGTAAGCAATCGCTTCCCCCTTTCCTTAAAAAACATTTTTTCAATCAATGTCATAACTGTTTTGATTTATTTATATTTTACTAAATTTAAAAAATAAAAAACCATACCAAAATTGTGATTCTTGAAAACCGGAATGGCGTGACCCAAACCCCCGACAAAGGGAGTGACTCCCTTTGCAAACCCCAATTATTTTTTCACACTTTATTTGAAAAAATGACAATAATAAGAAATTTTCACTAATCAATTTTGATAAAAATATCTTTTACTATAAGAATTGGAATGACGTGCACGTGGTCACGTCAATCCGCTTGTGAAATTTACTTTCAAAAAAAATTAATTATTTTTAAATCTATTTTTTAAAAACATTTATAAAACAAATTTTATGAATTGATCATAGATTTATACTTATTTTTTTATAAAACCATAATGTTAGAATAAAAAAACAAATATTACAGTGTATTACAAAATGAAACCTCTGCATAATTAGTTTTTTTATTGAAATCTTGCAAAAATCTTAGAAGATTATTATTTAAAAAATTAAAAAGGTAAATTATGCAAAATGATTTAGCTTGCTCAAATATATTGAGTAATGAACAGCTTTTTATGGCGACAAATCTTGGAATAAATGTGATAAAACAAGAAGCTTCTGCCCTTGTTAATTTAGCCCAATCCATTGGTGAAGATTATACCAAGGCATTAGAACTTATTTATTCTTGCCAAGGGCGTTTGGTAATTAGCGGTATTGGAAAAAGCGGACATATAGGAAAAAAAATTGCAGCAACCATGAGTTCAACAGGGACTCCTTCCTTTTTTCTGCATCCGGCCGAAGCAAGCCATGGTGACCTTGGGGCAATGACAAAATTTGATGTTTTACTGGCCATTTCAAACTCAGGTGATTCAAAAGAGCTTGTGGAAGTCATTCGTTATGCCACACGCCATGCCATAAAAATCATTGCCATCACTAAAAATCCAAATAGTTTGCTTGGTTCTCAAGCAGACATATGTCTTACTTTGCCATCAGAAGCAGAAGCTTGCCCCATTGGCTGTGCTCCAACTTCATCAACCACCATGACTTTGGCTCTCGGAGATGCTCTTGCCATGTCACTTATTAATTTGCGTGGATTTAATGCTCATGATTTTAAAGATTTTCACCCGGGTGGTAAACTTGGTTCATCTTTGGTCAGAGTTGAAAATATTATGCATGTAAATGAAGAGCTGCCATTAACATATTTAGATTCTCCCATGACGGAAGCCATCATGGAAATAAGCTCAAAAGGGTTTGGCTGTATAGCTGTAATTAAAGATGAACAAAAGGAATTGATTGGAATAATTGCGGACGGCGACCTTAGAAGACATATGTCGGAAAATTTCTTGACTAAAAAAGTAAGTGAAGTAATGACAAAAAATCCCACAACAATAGATAAAAATGCCCTTGCTTCAAAGGCGCTTGGATTAATGAATGAAAAATCCATAACAAGCCTTATGGTTGTGGATGAAGAGAATAGGCTTGAGGGTTTAATTCATTTGCACGATTGCTTAAGAATTGGAATCAATTAGTTTTGCGTTACCAACCATATAAATGTTATTTGTATAATTCAATGTATTATGAATAATCTATTTATCTAAAATTTATGAAGAGATGCTGGGAAAAAGAGTAAGTAAATGACGAAAATAAAAGATGAGTATACATGTTCACTTATTTTAACAAATGATATTTTAGGTGGAAAGTGGAAATTAAGAATATTATGGCATATACTACATGGTGATAATCGCTTTTCACTTCTAAAAAAAGCAATTTCAGATATTACACATAAAATGCTTATTACACAGCTTAAAGAACTCGAAAGCAGTGGTATTTTAGTGCGAACAGACTTTAATGAACTTCCTCTTCGTGTAGAATATTCAATTTCGGAGAAGTATCAGGGCATAGAACCGATACTGGAAAATTTATGCACTTTTACTATTGATTATGCTGATAAAAATAATATCGAAATCATTGAAAAATAAATTATCCTTTTTATGGATAGGTACGAAAAAGTACCTTATTGCACTATAAAAAAAAAGTGCTACTATAAAGTCAGTAAAGAAAAGGAGAAATACTATGATTAATTTAAAATCAAAAAATTATGAAAAAAATGCATATCCAAGAGCTTTCTCGCACATAGGTTTATCTGTGCCTGATTTAGAAAAAGCCGTAGAATTTTATAAAGAAGTAATGGGGTGGTATGTAGTTATGCAACCATCTGTAGTAAAAGAAGAAAACGAAAGCGCTATAGGTATAATGTGTGAAGAAGTTTTTGGTGCGGGCTATGAGAGCTTTAAAATTGCTCATATGGTAACTTCTGATGGCATAGGTATTGAACTCTTTGAATTTAAACAAAATAATAAAGAGAGAGTGCCTTTTGAATTTATAAAAACAGGTTTATTCCATTTTTGTATTCAAGACCCTGACATAGAAGGTATGGTAGAAAAAATAGTTGCCCATGGCGGAAAACAAAGAATGCCAATTCGAGAATATTATCCAAATGAAAAACCCTACAGAATGTGCTATGTAGAAGATCCTTTTGGTATAGTTTTTGAAGTATATTCACATAGTTATGAAGTTACTTATTCAAAAGGTGCATATTAGAGCTTTTCCCATGGTCAACGCATCTAATTTTCTTGAGAGGGAAAACCATGTTTTTTTTTGAGAAAAAACGTGGTTTTCCCCTCAATCCGGAATCACGTGATTGCCCGCTTTATATTTCAAAATAAACCCTTTTAAATAGTAATTATTGAAATATAGTTACTAACATATTGTTATTAAAAAGTTTTGTGGGGGAGAGCTCGAGAGGGGCGAACTTTTTTCAAAAGTTCCCTCTCTCGAAAAAATAATTCAGAAACACACCACGCCATTCCGGTTTTAAAAAAACATAATTATGGAATGATTTTTGATTTTAGAC
>CAYJGE010000074.1:0-14722 GCA_964369835.1 uncultured Mailhella sp. | reverse complement strand
ATCAATATATTATAAAATTGAAAAACTATTTCAATTTAGATGCGTTAGCCCTGGGGGAAACCCCATTTTTTTGAATCAATCCATAACGCTTAGTCTCACTTTGTTCGACATAAGCTGAGTGAGTTTCCCCCCTCAAACGTAAGCAATTGCTTCCCCCTTTCTGAAAAAACATTTTTTCAAATAAAAATATAACTACTTTGATTTATTAATATTTTACTTAATGTCTAAAATCAAAAATCATGCCATAATTATGGTTTTTTAAAACCGGAATGGCGTGAGACAATCCCTTATTCAGAATACATTATAAAACATATTTTATACGAAAAACATAAAAGTTTTCAATGTAAAAAATCCTGATATATCATTATACTATATAATTGAACCATTATTTCAATTAAGATGTGTTAGTCTGGAATTCCTTTTTTTTATTGACTTCAAAATGATTTTAGAATAATATAAATTTAATCGATTAAACATTATTATTAATGATGTATTTAAAATAATGTTTTTGATGAATTAATTTTTGATGTTGATTTCAATGATTTTCTAAAATTATCAAACATTAATTTTAGAAACCAAGTTGTTTTTGCATTACTAAGACAGTTTTAAAAAATGATTAGAATAAAATTTCTTGATTTTATTGGAAAATTTTATTCAGGCACATATTGTGCAAACAAAAAATCATTATTCACCCATTATTTTGGGATTTTAAATATTAGCATAGGGCTAATATAAGTTTAATAACTAATTATAAGAGTTTATCTCGGAGGATAATCATGCCTAAAATGACCCCAAGTGAAGCTATGGCAGAAGTATTGGTTAACGAAGGTGTAAAACACGTTAGCGGTATTATGGGTTCTGCATTCATGGACATTCTTGACCTTTTCCCTGCAGCAGGAATTGATTTTATTTCTGTACGTCATGAACAAACTGCAGGACACATGGCAGACGCATATTGCCGTATCACCGGAACAGCCGGTGTTGTTATCGGTCAAAACGGTCCTGGTGTAACCAACTACGTAACAGCTGTTGCTACTGCCAATATGGCTCACACTCCAATGATTATTATTTCTCCAAGTGCGGGAACTAATTCCATTGGTTGGGACGGTTTCCAAGAATGTGATACATGGAACCTTTTTAAACCTATCACTAAAGCTTCAATTCGTGTAACTCACCCAAAACGTGCCGGTGATATTATGCGTACAGCTTTCCGTACAGCTTATGCTCAACGCGGACCTGTTCTTGTGGACGTTCCTCGTGACTATTTCTACGGAGAACTTGAAGAAGAAATCCTAAAACCAAATCAATACCGTGTTGCTCCAGGTGGTATCGGTAACCCAGCTATGTTTGCCGATGCTGTTGAAGTTATCAAAGGTGCAAAAAACCTTGTTATCGTTGCCGGTCGTGGTGTTGTTGACGCTGACGCTGTTGCTGACGTACAAGCTCTTGCTAAATACTTAGGTGTACCTGTTGCTACAAGCTATATGCACAACGATGCATATCCTTACAATGACCCATTCTGGACCGGTCCTATCGGTTACATGGGTTCAAAAGCAGCTATGAACATCTTGAAAGATGCCGACGTTATTCTTGCTATCGGAACTCGTTTGTCTTATTTTGGTACTCTTCCACAATACGACATCAACTACTTCCCAAAAACTGCAAAAATCGTTCAAATCGACATCAATCCTCAACACATTGCTAAAACTCACCCGGTTGCAGTTGGTCTTTGTGCTGATGCTAAAGACGCTACAGTTGAACTTTTTGCTCGTGTACGTGAAAGCGTAGCTGCAAAAACAGACGCTGAACTTGCTCCTGTATACCAAAAAGTAAAAGTTGAACTTGAAGCTTGGTATAAAGAAATTGCAGAAATTGCAAGTGAAGAATGTGATGAGCGCGATGGTTGGAAACTTATGCACCCACGCAAAGCTTTAGAAATTGTTGGTCAATTCGTTACCGACAACAATGCTTTTGCTACAACTGACATTGGTAATACATCTTCAACAGCTAACAGCTACCTTCGTTTCAACAACCCAAGAAAACACATTGCTACCTTAACTTTCGGTAACACAGGTTTTGCTTACCAAGCAGCTCTTGGTGCACAACTTGCTTGCAAAGAACACAATATCGAAGACGATACTGTTGTTTCTATTGCCGGTGATGGTGCATGGGGAATGAGCCTTTTTGAAGTACCTACAGCAGTTCAATATGACTTGCCTGTTATTGCTACTGTTTACAACAACGGTGCATGGTGCGCAGAAAAGAAAAACCAAATCGACTTCTACAACAACCGTTTTGTAGGTTCTGACATTTGGTCAAACAGCTATGCTAAAATTGGTGAAGCAATGGGTGCTGACGGTTACCAAGTTAATACTCAAGCTGACCTCAAGAATGCTCTTGAAACAGCTAAAGCAAAACGTCGTCCAGCAGTTATTGAAATCATGACAGACGGATTTAAACTTGCTCCTCCATTCCGTCGTGATGCTCTTTCACTTCCAAAACGTTACCTTCCAAAATACGAACACTTAGATGCTAAATATTTCTAAGATTGATCTGATAGATTGATTTTATAAATATGCAGCTTTAATCTAAGGTTTGCATAAAATTAAAGCCACCATTTTTTGGTGGCTTTTTTTTAAAATTAATATTATAATTATTTTATTCATAATAATATGCTTAGTGCTTAAACTGTCAATTTGCATTTGACAGCTAACCATAAAAAAGGAGAAAGTATGTTTTTAAAGAAAATTTGTTCAACGTTAATGGTTTTAGGTTTATGCTTGACTGCGAGCACATCATTTGCAGTTGATCTTGGCTGGAGTGGTATGTACTTTGAAAATACTGACTTAACTTCAAGAAATACAACACTGACCATTGGTGAAGTATATGAAAGACAAGACGGCTTAATGGCATTTACTTATGCTTTTGATATTAATGGCGAAATTCATGAAGGAATAGCAACCATTGATTCTGCGGCCTATGACAATGTTCAAAGTGCAACTTCAGATCTTTTTTATTTTACTTTGATAAAAGGTGGTCTAAGCAAAATTGAAATTGATTTTAGAAATAATTCTGACCAAAACTATCCATGGATACAAAATTTAAGAAATATGTATTTTGGTGATGGTTCCGTCGGTTAATTTTTTTTTATTTTTTTTAAAAAGCCATGCTAAAAATCATTTTTCAGCATGGCTTTTTTTTTCTATAACATATTTAAGGAATATATAAATGTCAGAACAAATAAAATTTACAAATAAAAAAATAATAATTGTCGGACTTGGGCTTCTTGGTGGCTCCTATGCCATGGGATTAAAAAAAGCAGGAAATCATATAATTGGAATAGATATTAATCAAAAAAGCATAGATTATGCCCTTGAACATCAATATATTGATGAAGGGGCAAGTTCTGATTTTGAAAATTTTTTACAAGATTGTGATTTGTTAATCCTTTGTATTTATCCAAATTCATTGATTGCATGGATTAAGCAATATGTTAACTTCATAAATCCTAAAGCTTTAATTACCGATGTTTGTGGAGTAAAATCAGCTTTGGTCAATGAAATCCAAGAAATTTTAACACCTTATAACATTGAGTTTTATGCTTCACACCCCATGCGAGGCAAGGAAGTTTTAGGAATTGAAAACGCCGATTGTAACATATTTAAAAATGCAAATTTAATTCTTTGCCCAACCGAAAAAAACAGTCAAGAAGCAGAAGAATTAATTATATCCATGGGAAAAAGTCTTGGATTTACAATTTTTCCAAAACTTAGCCCCCTTGAACATGATAAGATGATAGCTTATCTAAGTCAATTAACCCATGTGATTGCCGTATGCTTAATGACAGCCCACGAAACAGAAAGTTTTGTTAAATATTCAGGAGATAGTTTTAGAGATCTGACTCGAATTGCTTATATTGATGAGAACCTTTGGTCAGAGCTATTCATTGCCAATAAAGGATTACTTTGTGATGAAATTGATATTTTTATAAAAAATTTAACTGACTTTAGAAATATTATTATGAATGATGATGTAAAAAAAATGAAAGAAAAATTTAAACTTTCTTCTAGAAACAGACTAAGTTTCAATAAAGAAAAACGCCCAAAATAGATTAGTTACTTCTATTTCAGGCGACCGTAGGGGTTTTTATGAAAAATTTTATATTATGAAGCACTTAAAAATATTGCTAATTTCTTATCTTCTGTTTTTATATGGTTAATAAGTTTTGAAGCAATCCTGGAAAGTTCTATTACTGCAACAGAATCTGCACCTGATTTAATGATTTTTTGAGAAAGAATATTTAATTCGCTAATAAAACTTTTATGCCAAATTTTATGCCCTGACATGGCAGGATATTTTGCTTTCTCTTGCAACTCTTCCTCATGTCCAAAATGTTTTTTGGTATAATCAAGTAAAAATGTAACAGCCTTGTCAACGTTATCTTTCCCGGTTCCTTTTGAAATGTTTTCAGAAAGATTATTTACAGCTTCAATAAGGCTTTTGTGTTCTGAGTCAATTATGCCATTATTGGTTAATAAATCTGAAGTGAATTGGTATTTCATATTGTGTACATCCTTGTATAAATTATTTGTTATCACCTAAAGCTAGTAGTAACAATTACTATTAAGCTTGTCAACTTTTTTTTATATTTTTATATTTTTTTATTTTTTTGCACACCAAACCACTTTTGTCCACGCGATTCCAATTCTTATATTAAAAGATATTTTATCAAAACTAGTAAAAATCTCTTATTTTGCCATTTTTCCAAACAAAGTTTGAAAAAATCATTGGGGTTTGCAAAGGGAGTCACTCCCTTTGCTGGGGGTTTGGGGGCAAAGCCCCCAAATTAGAATAACTTGGTTTGACCCTATTCGTCAGTCAAGTTTTACTTGTGTTTTACAAAAAATAGTGTAACAATAGCTATCAATGAATGTTAATGTTAGATTTGTAGTAACTTGAAAATGTCTTTTTAAAATTTTTTCGGTCTTCTCAGGCTTATAAATTATTTGTCTTTATTTTTGCCATAATACAATAAAAATAGTAAAATAAAATCTTTTCTGATTATTCTTACAAATTAATCAGCGTATATAAATTTTAAAACAAAGTATATTAATATAGTTCACTTGGAAAAATAAGTCCATGTGACTACTATAAATACACCAAGATGAGAAAATTGTTTTATATACCCGTCTCCCATATTTGTATTTACTTTTAAAAGTATAAAAGCAGGATATTATAGTTAATCGCTTAGCCAAAGGATATTTGCAATGAATTTTACAGGTAAAAAATTTTATAAAAAATCTTTTTTAAATGCTTTAATAAAACATATCATATTTGTTTTAATACTGTTTTTTTCAAATTCAAATCAGGCAATAGCTTTAGAGCCTTTTTTCATGACAGAAGCAGAAAAAGAATATGTAAGCAAGGCAAACCCCATATTGGTTGCTTACGATTCTTACTGGCCACCTTTTGAATATTACGATGAAAATACTGACTCCATTCAAGGGGTAAACTATGAAATACTTATGGCTATAGCAAAACTTAGCGGATTGAAATTTGAATTCATAAACGAACTGGACTATATCGAAAGTTTGGAAAAGATTAAACAAGGTGCAGTGGATATGCACTTGACTTACGACACAAATCCACAGAAAGCAGAAGAATTTAACTCCATCTTATCAGATACCTATCAGCAAGCTCCCATTGCTATGATTGGAAAAAGCTATCTAATTTCCGAAGAAAGTATTTTTGCGGTTTCAAAACTTCACCCTGTTACCCTGAGTTTTGTAAAAAAAATATTTCCCAACAATGATATCTTGGAAGTTGAAGATATAAATGCTGCTTTTGATGCAGTTGAATCCGGCATAGCTGATATTACCTTTGAAAATGTTCATGTTGCTCATTCAATGATTGCTAAAGGAAATTATCCTCTTTTACGCATAATCAACATATTGCCCTTGGAAGATAAACTCTCTTTTATGTTCAACAAAAATGTTGACCCACTCCTTGTTTCCATTTTTAACAAGGCTATTGCATCATTTCCACCTGAACAATCTCGAAACATTCTATTAAATCATATTGCCAAGCCCAAATATTCTTCTCAATTTCTACACTTTTTATCCAATATCAGTATAAATCTTTTATTTGGAATTATTGCTTTGTTAATCGCTTTACTCCTGGTTTTCTTCATTTATTTCAAAAAGCAAATTCAAATGAAAAAAATATTAGAAAAAAAACAAAAGCAAATGCAAGATTTATTGGACACTTTCCCCATTCCTGTTTGTATATCAGACTTAAATACCACTAAAATACTTTATTGCAATAAAATTACTTCTGAATTTTTTGGACAAACAGATATTATATCCAAAACTCATTCCGAACTTTTTAGCAATTTTGATATAACAGATTTTCAAGATTACAACGAAACTATTCAAAACTTAGATAAGCCAATCATTTCTGATTTTTATGATAGTGTTATGAAAAAACACCTTCAATTTATTGATTCTTATATTGCTTGGGACAATATGGAAAAAGTACGCTTAACCACAGTAATGGATATAACAGAAACCATAGCTTTACAAAAAAGAAATATTGAAGAAGAATTTAATTCTATTATTTCTGAAAATTTACCTTTGGGAATTACTTTTTGGAATTTACAAGGAGATATTATTGATTGTAACAAAGAAGTTTTACACATATTCAATATTTCATCCAAACAAGAATACATGGAAAAATTTCATCTTTTATCCCCAAAATATCAACCCGACGGCAGAAATTCTGAAGAAGCTGTGGCTAAAAACCATATTGAAGTTCTTGAGAAAGGCTTTTGTCGTTTTGAATGGCTTCACAAAGATATTAATGGAGAACTTATTCCGTCAGAAATTTTTCATGTAAAAGCAAGTTTGAATGACGAGGTAATTGTCCTTTCCTATATCAAGGATTTGCGAGATGTTAAAAAAGCTCAAGAGCAGCTTTACGAAGCTGAGCTTAGAAATAATCTTATGTTAGACTATATGCCTATGGGAATAAACTTTTGGGACGAATCCAATACTCTTATTTACACAAATCTTGAATCTGCAACACTTTTTGGATTTGAAACCAAAGAGGACTTTATTAAAAATTTTAGTAAAATACACCCTGAATATCAACCAAATGGCCAACTTTCAGCAGATTTTGTAAAACAACAAGTCAACGATGGTTACAAATTTGGAAAAACCAAGTCTGAAACACTTTGCATAAACAATAAAACAGGTGAAGAAATTCCTGTGGAACTTTTCACTATACTAGCAGATTACCAAGGCAAAAAAGGACTTATAGTCTATTTTAAAGATATGCGTCAACACAATCAAATGCTTCAAGAAATTGCTAAAAATGAACAAGAATTACGCCAAGCAAAAGAACTTGCAGAACAAAGCACAAGAATTAAAAGTGAATTTTTAGCTAATATGAGCCATGAAATTCGCACACCGATGAATGGAATATTAGGTCTTTTAAATATTTTGGAAAAAACCAATATGACTGATGAGCAGCAGGATTATGTGCAAAAAACTATCTTTTCAGCCAATAATCTTTTGCGTATTATTGACGATATTCTTGATTTTTCTAAAATTGAAGCCGGTAAAATGGAGATGGAACAATGCGCTTTTACATTACATACTATCTGTAATGATGTTGTCAATTTATACCAATCTAAATGTGCAGATAAAGGATTAACTCTACATACTGACGCCGGCAAGCATGGCAATAACGTTATTATAGGTGATGATCTACGCTTAAGGCAAGTTCTTTATAATTTAGTAAATAATGCAATTAAATTTACGGATAAAGGCTCAATCACTGTGGAGGCAGAAAATTATATAAAGGAAAACAAGCTTCATTGCAAATTTATAGTGCGTGATACGGGAATTGGTCTGTCACAAGAACAAATTTCCAGACTTTTCTCTTCTTTTACTCAGGCAGATAATAGTGTAACCAGAAAATATGGCGGAACAGGTCTTGGTTTGGTTATTTGTAAGAATATTGTTACCATGCTTGACGGAGAAATTTGGATTGAGAGTGAAGTAGGTAAAGGAACAAGCTTTATTTTTACAGCCACTTTTCCTCTTGGACAACAATCTCAAATGGAGCAAACAAAAAATCAAAGCATTGACGAAAATAATTTAACACAAGTCGGAGGCCATTTACTTCTTGTTGAAGATAATGAAATAAATCAACTTGTTGCTAAAAAATTACTACAAGCTGAAGGCTTTACTCTTGATATTGCAAATAATGGACAAGAAGCCGTGGATATTATAAAAACTAAACACTATGACGCTGTACTGATGGATATTCAAATGCCTGTTATGGACGGATATACAGCAACACAACAAATTAGATTAGATGAAAAATTTGCTGACCTACCAATTATTGCCATGTCTGCCAATGCAATGAAGGGCGACAAAGAAATGAGTATTGCAAATGGAATGAATGATCATATAACAAAACCAATTAATGCAAAAAATCTATACTCAATACTAAATTATTGGATTGCAAAAAAAACCACAAATAATTTTGCGAACAACATAAAGAACACGTGATTCCGATTGGAGGGACGAATTTAATTTTTTACTTCATTAACCCACAATTATAACTCGTCGATATATCAAGAAAAAAAAACACAAGTGGTGTCATTGCGAGGAGAGTTGGAACAACTCGACGTGGCAATCTCCCCGTTAAAGGCTGTCCTAATTAAATGCTGTTTTAAATCCCGATTTGGCGAGGAGATTGCCACACTCGCTACGCTCGTTCGCAATGACTGCCAATATTTTTTATTTCATTAACCCACAAGTCTAACTCTCTGATATATCAAAAAAAAAACAAAAGCGGTGTCATGATCTACCTAAGCCCCCACGTCATTCCGGTTTTCAATAACCATAATTATGGCAAGATTTTTATTTTTTTAGATCTGGTAAAATATAAATAAATCAAAATAGTTATACTATTAATTAAAAAATTGTTTTTTTAGGAAAGGGGGAGTTTGAGGAGGAAAAACTATTTTTTTTCAAAAAAACGTGGCTTTCCTCCTCAATCCAAAATCACCTGCCTAAGCCCTGAATCATAAAATATAGTGAATTGACACTATTTTTTTTTCATGGTATTTTAATCAAAATTGATGTTTGGAGTCTTGTTTTGTACAGTGCATTAATCAGTAATATACAGCGTTTTTCATTAGATGATGGTCCGGGTATAAGAACAACAGTATTTTTTAAAGGTTGCAGTTTACAATGTGCTTGGTGCCATAATCCTGAATGTATTCCATTTTCAACCACCATGCATTACAATATGAAACTCTGTTCTTCATGCACAAAGTGTGTTAGTGTTTGTCCGACAAATGCCAGAAAAATGGAAAATGAGCGATGTACTTATGATCGAGATGCCTGTATTTTGTGTGGTGCTTGTGTTAAAGTTTGTCGTTCCGGAGCTACAAAAATTATTGGAGAGCAATATACTCCTGAATTTTTATATAATGAAATACTAAAAGATATAAACTATTATAAGACCTCTGATGGTGGTGTTACATTTTCAGGCGGAGAACCTGCTCTATTTGCAGATTATATTATTGAAGTAGCAAAACTTTGTAAAAATAGAAATATTCATATTGCACTTGATACGGCAGGAAATGTTCCTCTAAATTCTTATGAAAAGCTTCGCCCTTACGTTGATGTTTTTTTATATGACATTAAATGTATTAGCGAGGAAAGACATATGGAATGGATATGCGCATCAAATAAGAGAATTCTTGATAATATTGTAGAGATAGACAAGTACAGTATCCCAATTATTGTGCGAGTACCGGTTATTAAGCATTTTAATGATGATTTAGCTGAGCAAAAGAAAATTGCTTCATTTTTAACAGCATTTTCAAATATCAATCGTATCCAATTATTACCTTATCATAATTATGGAACAGGAAAATACTTGAATATCGGCATGGATAATCGAATTGAAGACCATACGACACCAAGTAAAGAATGTATGCAAGATATATTGGATTGTTATTTGGCTTTAAAGCTAAATGCCGAAATATATTAATAATCACTTTTATAAAAGAACATTTAAATAATGGAGTTAGATCATGGCTGCTTTACTTTCAATGAGTGAGCGTATTAAATATCTTATTGAACATCGTCACGATGATCATGACAGAACACAAATCCCCACCAGACGTCCTATTTATGAAAAGGCCTTTGCTGATTATAAAGATGAAGACATAAAAATTAAAATTGCTCAAGGTTTCTCAGCATTTTTAAAAGAGAAAAAAATTCTGATTCGCGAGCATGATCTTTTGGCCGGTTTTGCTTACCGCTACACTTATAGACCTTCTTTTCCCTTTAATATACCCGATGACTTTGATCCTCTTTATCGTCCTCCTTCAGGGATTGACACATTTGAGGAAGCTGAAACTGCCATTGCTGCCAATGGTTTTGCCGAAGATTCTATAGAAGCCGAAGAAATGTATTCCTTTGCGCAATCTGTTACTAAATGGTTGTTTAAACACTGGGAATCAGGGCATATTATTCCGGCTTTTGAATATTTAATCAATACAGGCTATGGACGTATTATTAATGAAATAAAAGAACAATTGCAAATTGTGACAGATGATGAGCAAAAAATTGCTTTACGTTCCATGTTAATTTGTGCTGAAGCCGCATCAATTTATATTCAACGATATGCAGACTATGCCACAGATTTAATCACAAAAACAGAACAACCTGAATACCTTAATCAACTGAAAAAAATAGAAAAGGCATTACAACAAATTATCACAGGAAAGCCACAATCTTTTCTTGAAGCAGTACAATTAATTTGGTTAAGTCACGAAATGCTATATGCCGAAAATTATCCTGCTTCACTCTCTTTTGGGCGTTTAGATCAATATCTTTATCCATTTTATAAGCATGACATGGAAAACGGTTCTTTAACCAAAGAAGAAGCCTCTGAAATTATAGATGCACTTTGGGTAAAGTTTGGCATTACCTTGCATGGCTATCAAAATGTTACCATTGGCGGACTTGATCAAAATGGTGACTACGCATCAAATGATTTAACTTTAATGATGTTACAATCATCTCGCAAGACACTTTTTGACCAACCACTTCTTTGCCTTCGTTATCACAAATCCATGCCCCATGAAATATGGGAAGAATCCATGGCTCTTTTACAAACAGGTATAGGGCTTCCGGCATTTTTTATAGATGATTTTTGTATAGCCTCTAAGGTTCGTATGGGACAAAGCAAGGAAGATGCCATTGAATACGGCTTGGTCGGTTGTGTGGAAATGTCTTGCCCCGGCAAAGAATATGCCAAAACAGAATGTGTAAGAGTTAACACAGCCAAGATATTGGAATTAATGCTTTTTGACGGTAAAAGTAATACCAAGGGCACAGGAGCAATTATTGGTAATTCCAGCATGCAAGCATCAGTGGCTCATGAAAAAAGTATTCAAGATTATACATTTAAAGTTTTCTCAAATACAAAAGTTGAAGATATAAAGAGCTTTGAAGATATTTTAGGGTGGTACAAAGAAGAGTTAAAAGGGCAAATGAATTTTGCCATGAACTCTATTAATCGATTGGACTCAGCTTTGCCTAAATGTTACCCAACTCCATTTTTATCCATACTTATGCTTGACTGCGTAAAAAATGGTAAAGATGTGACCGCCGGTGGCGCAGTATATAATAATACAGCCATAAATCTTTGTGGTCTGGCTAATGTTGTAGACTCCTTGGTTGCCATTCGTGAATTGGTTTTTGAACAGAAAAAATATACATTGCAAGACTTCAAAGATGCCATGAAAGCTAATTTTGTAAATTATGATGACATGTTACAAGATATTTTAGATTGTCCGAAATTTGGCAATGATATAGACTCTGTTGATTTTATATTAACTGACCTTGTAAATGCAGCCTATACCCAAATTGAAAACTTCCCTAACCCCCGTGGCGGACTTTGGCAAATGGGGCTATATTCAGTGGAAGACCATGTAAAAATGGGTATTAATACAGGTGCCTTACCTGATGGTAAACTTGACGGTGAAGCACTTGCCAGTGCAATTTCACCTGTGCAAGGTAAAGATATTATCGGGCCGACAGCAGCGATTAATTCCTTATTAAAAACAGATCTTACTGTCGCCAATAATGGCATGGTTTTGGATATTAAATTTAATCCGCAATTCCTTGAAAAAAAGAGTCATCAAGATGCATTACGCAAAATCATTGATACCTACGCCGAACAAGGTGGCGGTGAAATACAGTTTAACGTGGTTAATCGTGAAACACTTTTAGATGCACAAATTAACCCTGAAAAACATAAAAATCTTGTTGTTCGAGTTTCCGGGTTTAGCGCATTTTTTACAAGTCTGGTTCCCGAAACACAAAATGAAATTATAAAACGTACAGAATATACTAATATGTAATTATAGTAATTGTAAAAATACTATTTTGTGGCAATCTTGGAGTTATCGGAAAACAAAAATATTTTTAGTTCCCGATTTAACGAGATTGCCATTTCTACAAGATAGGTGCTTTACTCATTCGTAATGACTGCCAATATTTTTTATTTCGTTAACCACCAAATCCTAAATCTTCGATATATCAAGAAAAAAAAATAAGCGAGGAGAGTTGGAACAACTCGACGTGGCAATCTCCCAGTTAAAGACTGTCTTTTAGACTGTTATCGGAAAAACAAAATTGAAATGACATAAAAAAGACCTCTGTATAATATATTGTGCAGAGGTCTTTTTTTAGTTTAATTTTCAATAAAACTAAAATCTGCCACCCAACAAAAGGTTTGGCAACCAAAGTGAAAGTGATGGTACATATGTTGTCAAAATAAGGGTTGGTATCCATGCAAATATAATCAAAATCAAGGTTGGACGCATGGTTTCTTTCACTGTAGCTCCTGCCAATTGTGCACTAAGATACATAAGAGGAGCTGTAGGAGGTGTTATATTGCCCATGCCAATATTGACACCAACAATTGCCGCAAAATGCACAATACTTATGCCAAGATCTGAAACTATGGGCACTAAAATCGGAGTTACAAGCAAAACAGCACTGACATCGTCCATAAGCATGCCAATAATAATCATGAAAATATTGATCATTAAAATAATAGTTAATTTATTCTCTGAAATAGAAGTTAAAGTGTCTAAAATAAGACCGGGTACATCTTCCATTATATAGATACGGCTAAGAATCATTATGCAATAAAGCATTAGCATAATAGCGCCGGTTGTTATTGCCGATTCCTTCAATACTTCAAAAAAACCTTTTATGGTAAGACCCTTATAAATAAAGAATCCCATAGGTACAACAAAAATGATAGAAAGAGCCGCCGCTTCCGTCGGAGTTACAAATCCCAAATAAATACCACCAAGCACAAGCATGGGTAATGTTAAAGCAGGTAGGCTATAGATGGTACGTTTTTTTAGCTCACGCACAAATACAGGCATTGGCAACTTTTCGCCGGACTTGACATCTTTATTGTTGCGTAAAAGAAAATAATTGACCATACATAATAGGACAGTAAGAATTATTCCCGGAACTAAACTTGATAAAAAACATGCCAAAACAGGAGCTTGTCCAACCCATGCATAAAGAATCATAATTGAACTTGGCGGAATTAACATTCCAAGCACTGAACTGCTTGCCATAATTGCAGCCGAATGTCCTCTGGGATAGCCATTTGCATGTAGCTTGGGAAAGATGATGGAACCAATGGCTGATAGGGTTGCACAGGCACTTCCTGTAATTGCCCCAAAAATAGCACAAGCCACAATGCTTATTGCCCCAAGTCCCGCTTTAATTCGTCCAACAAATAATTCCAGTAAACCAACCAGTATATCCCCAATATTAGAACGATTAATAAGACCACCTGCAATAATAAACAAGGGGATAGCTAAAATAACCACATTACTCATTTTACTGTAACCGTAGGGCAATAAAAAGCTTGGTTCATAAATTCCGGATAAAATAAACAGTAAAGTAGAACCCAGAAATGCAAAGGGAATAGGTACACCAATTATCAGCATAAACACCAGTAAAAGTAAAGCAAACACAATAATCATAAGTAATCCTATTTTTTAATTATAAAACTTTAAACTTTTTTTCAAGTTTTCTTACCAAAAAAATTTCCTTTATATCTCTGATAAGGTAAAGTAACATGCCTACAAATCCAAGAAAAACAGAAATTTGTCCAATCCATAAGGGAATTGATAAAAGTGAAGTTTTACCGCCACTTGTAAAGCCCCAAGAAAAAAAATCCCAACCATACCATGCAAACAGAAGGCAAATAAAGAAAGTAATTAAACGTTGAAGCAAGGTCGTCACCCAAAGAAATGTTTTATTCTCAGTAAAAATGCCAAGCATTTCTGCTGAAATTTGCTGCCTCACTTTTGTGGCATAAATCGCACCGGAAAAATACATCCAAAATGAAACAATTGTTATCAATTCTTCGGTGCCCGGTAAATCTTGATGGAAAAAATATCTCAAAATTGCACTGAGCGAAATTGCTAAAATAACAAAAATTGATGTTAACACCATGATCAGATAAATAATTTTTTCTAAAAAATTGTCACGAGGAGTATTAGTCGAACATGAAGCTGTCTGAGTCATAATTAATCCTTTTATAGTAAATTAAGTTGACATCACTAATGTCAACTTTCAAAAGGCACACTTGCTTC
>CAYJGE010000073.1:0-15041 GCA_964369835.1 uncultured Mailhella sp. | reverse complement strand
AAAAAATGGCAAAAATAAGAAATTTCCACTAATTGATTGTGATAAAAATATCTTTTAATATAAGAATTGGAATGACGTGGGGTTTTCATAGAAAAAATATAATAATTTTTTCCATTAAAAACAAGATAAAAAGTTTAAAATTTAATGAAATTTTTATCTGAACCAAAATTTATTCTTTGCAATCTTCAAGCCTATATTATATACTTTTTTTACGCAATAAAGCAAAAGAATAATAAATCAAATTATTGTAAAATAATATAAAAATTTATGGAAACACTTATTTAATCTGTATTTCCTTAAAATAATTTCATTAGAATAAAGGAGTAACAATGGCAATTTCCAGTAAAGATCTAGAGCATCTTTGTACCTTAGCAAAACTTGCACCGAATGAAGATTTAAAAGCAAAGTTGACAGGGCAATTGGAGGATATATTAGCTTATTTTAATATGTTATCTGAGGTTGACACAAATAATGTAGAACCTCTTTACTCACCTGTTTTACATCAAAATAAAACCCGTGAAGATATTGCAGACATAAAACAAAGCCCTAAAAGCATTTTAGCCAATGCCCCCAAAACAGATGGTTCATATTTCATTGTGCCAAGAATTGTGGAAGGTAAATAATGAGTGACATATTATTTAAAAGTATTACAAAAGCGAAAGAAGAATTAAAAAATAAGAAAATCAGCGCTTATGAACTGACCAAACTAAGCCTTGACCATATTGCCAAAACAGATGATAGGTTAAATTCTTTTATCAGTCTTTACCCTGAAATTGCCCTTGAAAAAGCCAAACAACTTGATGAAAATGGTTATGATGATCAAAAACCCTTATGGGGAATTCCCATATCTGTTAAAGATGTGTTGGCAACCAAGAACATGACCACAACAGCAGCTTCCAAAATTTTGGAAAATTTTATTCCTCCATATTCTGCCCATGTGGTGGAAAAATTGGAAAAAGCCGGTGCAATTATAGTTGGGAAAAATAATATGGACGAATTTGCCATGGGTAGTACCTGTGAAAACTCTGCCTATAAAATTAGCCATAATCCGTGGGATATTAAGAGGGTTCCGGGCGGCTCAAGCGGAGGTTCTGCTACTTCTGTTGCATCTTGCCAAAGTTTTGCTTCCCTTGGAACAGATACAGGCGGATCCATCAGACAACCTGCCGCTCTTTGTGGAATTGTGGGATTAAAGCCAACTTATGGCAGGGTTTCCCGTTATGGACTTTTGGCCTATGCTTCTTCTTTTGACCAAATAGGCCCCATGACAAGGACAGTTGAAGATTGTGCCTTGGTTTTGGACGTTATTGCAGGGCATGACCCAAAAGACAGTACTTGTTCCACAGAAAAAGTTGATAATTATCAATCAAATATAAATCAATATAAAAACTTGGAAAATTTAACCCTTGGTCTGCCCGAAGAGTTTTATAACAGTCAAAGTTTGGATCCCAAAGTTGCTGAAATTTGTGAACAAACCATTGCAGAAGCTCAAAAACTCGGCGCAAAAATTAAAAAAGTTTCCATGCCTCATATTCCCTATTCCTTGGCAACTTATTATATCATGGCCTCAGCCGAAGCCAGTTCAAACTTAGCCCGCTATGATGGAATACGTTATGGACATCGTTCTGAAAAAGCCGCTGATTTAAATGAATTGTATACTTTTTCACGGACAGAAGGTTTTGGTGAAGAGGTAAAAAGAAGAATTTTACTCGGAACCTATGTTCTTTCAGCAGGATATTATGATGCCTATTATCGAAAAGCAGCTCAAGTTCGCTCTTTGATTTTGCAAGACTATCAAAATGCATTGCAAGAATGTGATGCCCTTTTAGCTCCTGTTTCTCCAATTGTGGCTTGGGAAAATGGCAGTGTTACCGATCCATTAAAAATGTATCAAATGGATATTTTCACCCTTTCCTTAAATCTTGCAGGTTTACCGGGGCTTTGTGTTCCCATTGGAATGGCAGAAAATCTACCCGTTGGCATGCAATTACTTGGGGCAGCCTTTTCAGAACAAAAATTATTATCCATGGGACAAGTGCTGACAAAACATTTTGGCACCGACGGGCAATATAAGAACCCTCTTGTTTAGCTAATTTTTTTGGAAGTGTAAACCCATTACTATTCGGTTATGTCAATCTGTTTTTCTCTTTTTTGAGGGGAAAACCACGTTTTTTTTGAACCAATCAAAAACGCCTGCGGCTGGGCGAGTTTTTCCCCTCAAACGTAAGCAATCGCTTCCCCCTTTCCTTAAAAAACATTTTTTATAACTTATTGTTTTATAAAATGTTTTACAAACCACTTTGAAAATATTTTATTTTTTTATTGTTATATTATAATTTACTAAAAAATAAGTATAAAACCTATGATAAATTTGTAAAATTTGGTTTTTCAGGAGGGGGGAGTTTGAGGGGGGAACCTCATTTTTGCCTACAAAAATGGGGTTCCCCCCTCAAGAAAATAAATCAGAATTTCTTTAATAATTTAAATATAATTTGGAGTATTAATTAAAAATGTCATATCAACCTTATGCTACAATGCCTTTTTATCCAGGGCCTGTTTCCATTCCTGAAAGAATTATGAAGGCCATGGCAATTGATTTTGCACCACCAAGGTTTGGAATGGAATATACAAATCTTTATATTGATTTGGCAAAAAATATTCAAAAAATAATTAACACCAAGAATGAAGTGATTTTTCCGACAGGTGAAGCCATGTTAGGTCTATGGGGAGCTTTAAAAAGTTGCCTCAAACCCGGTGATAAGGTGCTTACTGTGGGAACAGGTGTTTTTGGTGATGGATTTGCAGACATGGCAACTTGTCTTGGATGTATTGTGGAAAAAATATCTTTGCCCTACAATAGTACAATAAATGCTGAAGCTCTTGAAATAATCGATGAAGCCATTAGAAGAATTAACCCTGTAATGATCACTGCCGTGCATTGTGAAACTCCGTCAGGGACATTAAATCCTTTGACTGAACTTGGTAAATTAAAGAAAGATCGTAATGTACCACTTTTTGTGGTTGATGCCGTTGCCAGCATAGGCGGAGCAGAAATTCAAACAGATGAATGGAATTGTGACATATTGCTTGGTGGTTCTCAAAAATGTTTTTCTTGTCCGCCCTATATAAGTATTTTGGCAGTTAGTGAAACTGCATGGGATTATATTAAAAAAAATAATTATCTTGGTTATGATAGTTTACTATCTTTTCATAATGCTCACCAAAATCCTGCCCAATTTCCCTATACTCCTTGTTGGATGGGGATAAATGCTTTATACGCCTCTACAGAAATGATTTTAGAAGAAGGTATTGAGCAAACGTATCAAAGGCATATTGAAGTTGCCACAACTTGCAGACATGGGCTTTCTGAACTTGGTATTCCCCTTTGGACTGCCGCCGATGCCATAAATTCTCCTACAGTTACAGCTGCCATGCTTCCAATTGGTGTAACTTTCCCTGAATGGAAAGAAAAATTGGCACAACGAGGACTATATATAGGAGGAAGTTTTGGACCAATGGCAGATAAGGTTTTTAGAATTGGACATATGGGTAGTCAAGCCAATCTGCAAAAAGTAAAATTGGCATTGAAAACCATTAGTGAAGTAATTTAAGGACGCACCGATTAGTTTTCTTTAGGGGGGAATCTACTCACGCCATTTCGGTTTTTAAAAACCATAATTATGGCATGATTTTAGACAATAAATAAAATATTAATAAATCAAAATGTTATGCTGTTGTTTGATAAAATGTTTTTTAAGGAATGGGGGAGTTTGAGGGGGAAAACTCACTCAGCTTATGTCGAACAAAGTGAGACTAAGCGTCATGGATTAGTTCAAAAAAACGTGGTTTTCCCTCTCAAGAAATACAAAAACGGATTGACGTGAATCGGAATGGAGCAATTGAGTTATGGTTCAAAAAAATATATATCCTTACAGTAATTATTTTAAAAAAAAGATAATTAATCATTCCGATGTTAAAAATTCGTTTAATAAAATAAAAGAAAACAAACTATCTTCAGACATCAAGGCATTAAAAACAAAAAAACGACGAATTGAAATTAGTTTAGCTGTTTTTTTGTTATTTGTTGTTGTTTTTGTAACCTATGGGCAATTGACTTTTTTTGGTTCTGATCCTTGGATATTTTTTACTTTAATTAATATTAATGCGATATTAATGTTAGTTGTTCTTTTTTTGGTTGCCAGAAATGTTATGGGTTTATTGCTTGAAAGGCGCAGGCAAATTTTTGGCTCAAGGTTAAAAACCAGATTGGTGCTGGCATTTTTTTCCATTAGTTTTGTTCCTATTTTAATTATGTTTTTATCTGCCAATAAGATTTTAACTACCAGTGTCAATTATTGGTTTACTTCGCAAGTTGAAAATTCCATGGAAGCAGCTCTTGATGTGGGGCAGAGTTTTTTTGAAGCTGCTTCTGCCAGATTGAAATCAAATTTAATGAATTTTGGAGAAGAACTTGTATCCAAGCCTGAAAAAAACTGGGAAGAACAAATCAGAAACTATAAATTTAAGAATAATCTTAGTGTTCTTGGAATATTAGATAATAAAACAAGTAATTTAAGCGGTACAAAAATTTTTAATGAAAAAATTTGGCTAAGCAATAATGATTTTACCAATATTTGGCAAAATGTCAGGCATTCTATAAATTTGCATAATTTAGAAAAAACTGATTTTGAATTTTTGTATTGGACGGATCAAAAAGGCGATTATGTAATAACTGTATTAAAAATGCCTAAACCCTATCAAAGTCTATATATTTTGGGAGCTGAAAGCATAGGCAAGGGATTAATTACTCAACTTGATAAAATTTCAGCCGGATTTAAAGAATATACAGAGCTTAAAAATTTAAAACAGCCATTAAAACTTTCATTTTCATTGATTTTGGGAATTTTGAGTTTAATCATGTTATTTGCATCCATTTGGCTTGCCTTTAGAATTTCAAAGGAATTAACAAACCCTATTTTAGCTTTGGCAAAGGGAACAAAGCAAATTGCCAGTGGAGATTGGGATTTTAAAGTTGATGATAAGGGACAAGATGAGCTTGGGCAACTTGTTAACTCCTTTAATATTATGACAGCCGAATTAAAACAAAGTCAAGATCGTTTGCAAAAAATGAATTGGTTAATTGAAGATAAAAATCTAATTTTAATAGAAAGAAATCAATATATTGAAGCAATTTTAGAATATGTGACCACAGGAATTGTAACTTTAGATGAACATGGAACATTAATCACAATAAATAAAGCTGCTTGTGATATATTTAAAGTTCGTGCCGAACAATATGAAGGACTTTCCCTATATGGATTATTGTCAGAAGAAAAATCAAACTTAATTAAGGAAATGTATGAATTTATACAAAATAACATACAGAAAACTTGGGTGAAAGAAGTTGAGTTTTTATTGCAAGATCAATATTTTAAAATACTTATTCAAGCTGTGGCATTGCCTACATTTACAAAAGAATTTAATCGACTGAATTTTCATCAAAGCAATACTTATTTAACAGGCAGTATCATTTTGGTATTGGAAGATATTACAGAACTTAGTAAAGAACAAAGATTAATGGCTTGGAAAGAAGTTGCCAAACGTATTGCCCATGAAATCAAAAATCCATTAACCCCCATTAAGTTATCCACTGAAAGAATACAAAGAAAATTTAGCAATCAAATCAATGATCCTGTCTTTATGCAATGTACTGATCTTATAATCAAAGAAGTTTCCAGAATGCAAGATATGGTTGCTGATTTTTCAACCTTGGCTTCATTGCCCGCCATCAGACTTGAAACAACAAATCTTAAACCCATATTGCAAGAATTACTATCTCTTTTTAAAACAAGTCATCCAAATATAGAGTGGAATTATCAAGAAAAAAATCAAATTCCAATTTTACAACTTGATAAAATAGCCTTTCATCGAGCAATTTTTAATATTTTGAAAAATGCAACAGAAGCAATTAATGCTAAAATTCAAAAAATTTCAAAGCAATATTCAACTGATATTGATAATCAAAATAATTATAGGGGCATTGTAAATATTCTTTGCTATGATAATCCTAAAAATTCTCTTTTTTTAGATCATCAACAAGCTGTTATTATTGAAATCAGCGACAATGGAGCAGGCATAAGCCATGAAGAAGCTTTGAGTTTGTTTGAACCTTATTTTTCAAAAAAATCTTCGGGCATGGGACTTGGTTTGACTATTGTTCGCTCTATTATCAATGAGCATGGAGGAAGTATCAGCGCCTTTAATCAAAATAAATTTACTTTAATCAAAATTGTCTTACCCTATAAAAGTAGTTTACCTCTTTAAGTCTCATAAATTTAAAATACTAAATTTTTATTGTGAAAATATTAATTATAGTATATAAAATTTTAATAATCAAAGCTTTTGTATAATAAATTGTACAAAACTTTAAATAAATGTATAGGATATAAAAATGATTAAAGTTAGAGTGAATTTAATTTGTTTGGTTCTCGGATTTTTTTTAGTGTCTTGTTCCTCTGCCAATTCAGATGAAAATATTTTGGTTGAAACAAATATCATAGAAGAAATTATTGTTCCTGAAAAAACCGGTATCAGATTGATTTTTACAGGCGATATTATGGTACATAAAAATCAGCTTGATATTGCTAAAATGTTGGGTACTGAAGATAATCCGTATAATTTTGAACCTGCTTTTATCCACGTAAATGAGTATTTAAAAGGCGATATTGTTATCGGCAATTATGAAACTACTTCCAGAGGGAAAGGCCCTTATCGTGGTTATCCATCATTTAATTCACCGGACAGTTTGGCACAGGCCTTGAAAAAATCAAACTTTGATGTTTTATTTTTAGCCAATAATCATATTTTGGATTGGGGTCCACAGGCAGGGCTCAGAACCAATGAATATTTAAAATCACTTGGCTTTTATACAGCAGGAATTGGTGAAACAGAAGCAGAACTGCCCATAGTTGAAGTAAAAGGTTTTAAAATTGGTTTCATTAATCGCACATATGGAAGTAATTACCCACTTACAGAGAAAGTTAAAGAATTGGTTCATATTCCTTTAACGACAGATTCGGGTATACCAGAAGATGTACAGCATTTATTGGATGCAGGTTGTGATTATATTGTTGCAGGCTATCATTTTGGGCCTGAGTATAGATTATCTCCTGCCAAATCACAAAAAGTTGCTGCTGAGATTAGCTTTAATGCCGGAGTTGATGCCATTATAGGAACTCATCCTCATGTATTGCAACCAATGGAATTATTAGAAAATAATGGTAAAACTCAGTTTGTGGCTTGGTCACTTGGAAACTTTATTTCATCTCAAAGAACTTTACCTCGTGAAAGAACAGTCATTTTGGCACTGGATTTGCAAGAGAATGAAGAAGGTAAGCTTGAGCCTGTAAAAATTTCCGCTATGCCCCTTTGGGTTGACATGGTTAAGGGAGAGAGAATCAGAATTTTACCCACAAGATTATACCAATCCGGAGCAGAAGACTTTGAGGCAGGTTTTGCGTCAGAAGAGATTTTAACCGAAATTCAAAACACACCCAGTTTACAAAATAAACTAAAAACTGTGCATGAACAAGTTTTAGAATTTTTAAATTTATCCATTGAAGAAGAGAATGGTTTTCATACTCTATGGGAGAAAAACATATAATACTTAAAATAAATTTACTTTTATTATCATTTAATTTGCAAAACTGAACATTATTGCTTTTCGATAAAATAAAGGTATATTAGTTAATAATTCAAATTGTTATAAAATTTTCTAAAAATCTCTGACTTGACTAGATTTAAAAAGTTAATTATGGTTTTTTTAGATTTATTTGAAATTATATTTTTCCCTCAGAGTAATTGGAGAACAAACTTGAGTACGCCAACAAAAAACAAATCCATTAAACTTGCTTCAAAATCAGAGCATGTCTCTTATTTTATGCCCATGCTAGAAAGCTTTGCTGTAAAGGGTGAACTAAATGAAGTTATTAAAAACTGTGTATCCAAGTCATGCGATATTATAGATGCAGGAGTCGAACTTTTTCCCAATAATTTTAAAAAGGAAGATGACTGTGGTATAGTTAGAGCTGAATATGAAGGTTATAGTAGTGAAGAACTGGAAACCATGGATGCAGAATTTATTTTGGCAGGACGTATCGTTTCTTCCCGTTCTTTTGGAAAAGTAATCTTTTTTCATTTACAGGACAGAACAGGACGTTTACAATGTTATGCCGAAAAAAATATCCTTGGTGATGAAAGTTACAATATTTTTAAAAAGTTAGATATTGGTGATATTGCTGGAATAAAAGGAAAGCTTTTCAGAACAAAAACAGGCGAGCTTACTTTATCCTGTTTTTATATTAAACTTTTGACCAAATCTTTTCGCCCTTTGCCGGATAAACATTCAGGTTTAACCAATGTGGAAATGCGGTTTAGGCAACGCTATGTTGACTTAATAACCAATCCAAAGGCCAGAGAAGTTTTTCGTAAACGTTCAAGAATCATTCGTGAATTTAGAAACTTTATGGAAGATGAAGGTTTTATTGAAGTGGAAACTCCCATGATGCATCCCATTGCAGGCGGAGCTGCTGCCAAACCTTTTACAACTCATCATAATGCCCTGGACATGGAACTTTTTCTTAGGATTGCGCCTGAATTATATTTAAAAAGATTGATTGTCGGAGGTCTTGAAAAGGTTTTTGAAATTAATCGATCTTTTAGAAATGAGGGGACAGATACAAGGCATAATCCGGAATTTACCATGTGTGAATTTTATTGGGCTTATGCTACTTTTTGGGACTTAATGGATTTGACAGAAATTTTGTTTTCTAAAATAGCAAAAAAGGTCTGTGATACAACTAAAATTATTTATCAAGAGCAAGAAATTGATCTTAGCCCCGGAAGTTGGGAAAGAATAACATTTCATGATTCCCTTGAAAAGTATGCAAATCATAAGCCTGAATTTTATAATGATATTGATGCTGTTAAAAATTATTTAATTTCAAGGGGTGAAAAGAATTTAAATAATTTTGGACTTGGTAAATTACAATCAATTATTTTTGATCTTGAAGTTGAACCAAAACTCATTCAGCCTACATTTATTTATTACTATCCTGCTGAAATTTCACCTCTTGCCAGAAGAAATGATCAAAACCCTGAGCTAACAGATCGTTTTGAATTATTTATAGCAGGAGGAGAACTTGCCAATGCGTTTTCAGAACTAAATGATCCGGTGGATCAAAGACTTAGATTTGAAAAACAAATGGAAGCAAAGGCGGCAGGCGATGATGAAGCCAATTCCATTGATGAAGATTATATCAGAGCTTTGGAATATGGAATGCCTCCAACAGCAGGGCAAGGAGTAGGAATTGACCGTTTGGTAATGCTTTTGACTGATTCTCCTTCCATTAGGGAAGTTATTTTCTTCCCTCACTTAAGACATGAAATATAATTTATTATTTTAATAGTTTATTATGCTTTAATCTGTGTTCTCTTTCTGAAAAAATATTTAAATTTGTTTTTTCAGGAAGGGGAGGGTTTGGGAGGGGAAACATTATTTTTTTCAAAAAAATAGGCTTTACCCTCCCAAGAAAATTTGCCAAACAAAGTTTACCCTCTCAAAAAATGCTTAAAAGGATATTTAATGGGTTTTGAATTTTTTGTGGCAAGGCGTTATTTAACCTCAAAGCGCAGGCAAGCTTTTATTTCCATTGTTTCGATTATGTCCATAATCGGAGTAGCTTTGGGAGTTGGAGCTTTGGTTGTGGTAATGGGTGTATATAATGGATTTAGTGCCGATATACGCAGTAAAATTTTAGGTGCAAATGCTCACATATTAGTTCAAGGCACAACTTTTAATGTTTTTGATTTAGATGAAAATGAAGAGGGTGGTTATAAAACTGTTTTAGAAAAATTAGAAAAATTTTCTGAAATTAAGGCTGCAACTCCCTATGTATATACAGAAGTTTTATTGTCTACCCCCATGGGGGCAACGGGACTGATAATTAGGGGAATTGAACCTAGTGATGCATCAAAAGCTTTGCCCATGTTGCAAGATTTGGAAGAAGGAAATATTGATGACATCATCAGAGAGCAAAAAGTCCAAGGCATTGTAATCGGAAAGGAACTTGCCCTTAGATTTGGGTTAAGTGTTGGAGACAGAATTAATCTTATGTCTCCAACAGGTGAAAAAACTTCAGCCGGTTTTGTGCCTAAAATTATAAGTTATAGAGTTGCCGGTATTTTTAATGCCGGTTTAAATGATTATGATAATCGTTTAGCTTTTATTTCTTTAAATTCTGCACGAGAGTTAGTTGGTATACCAAAGGGAAGAATTAGCGGAATAGAATTATTTTTGGATAATCCTTTTGCTGCCGAAACCTTGGTTAAAGATATTCAGAAAGATCTTGGCTCTTATTTCATTGTCAGAGGTTGGACAGAATTTAATTCCGGATTATTTGCAGCTTTAAAACTTGAAAGAATAGGTATGTTCATTGTTTTATCAATGATTATTTTAATTGGTTCTTTTTCCATTATCACTTCACTTGTGATGCTTGTTATGGAAAAAACCAAGGATATTGCCATCATGATGTCAATGGGAGCCACAGCAAAATCCATCAGAAAAATTTTCATTTTACAGGGCACAATTATTGGTATACTTGGAACTTTAATCGGCTATGCCGGTGGGTTAACCTTGGCTTTCTTATTACAAAAATATAAATTTATTGAATTGCCTCCCGGAGTATATACAATTGATCATTTGCCTATTTTAATAACTTTTGCTGATACAGCCATAATTGGTATTGTTTCGACATTAACATGTTTTTTAGCAACAATTTATCCGGCAAGACAAGCTGCAAAACTTGTTCCTGTGGTGGCTTTACGCTATGAATGATATAAAAATTGACTATTTATATGAATTGAAAGATGTTGCTAAAAAGGTTGTTGGGCATATTGAAGAAATTCAAATATTAAAATCAATTAATTTTAATATTTTACATGGTGAATCCATTGCAATTCTTGGAACATCAGGTTCAGGTAAATCAACTTTGTTGCATATTTTGGCAGGGCTTGACACGGCAAGCAGTGGGCAAGTTTTAATGCAAGGAAATGATATTACAAAATTTTCTGAAGAAGAAAGATCTCATCTCAGAAATAAAGAAATTGGTTTTGTTTTTCAATTCCATCATTTATTACCTGAATTTAATACCTTGGAAAATGTGGCAATGCCGGCCATAATTGCAGGAAAAAAATATAAATATGCCATGGAAGAAGCAAGAAGTATTTTAAATACCGTAGGTCTTGGTCACAAGGAAAAAAGTTTGGTAAAAACCCTTTCCGGTGGTGAAAGACAAAGAGTAGCAATTGCAAGAGCTATTTTAAATACACCTAAGATTTTATTGGCTGATGAACCAACCGGAAATTTAGATATTGATACCGGAGAATATATTGTTAATACCCTTTTGGAATTAAATCGTGATAAGAATATGGCTCTTATCATGGTAACACATAATAATGAACTCGCCAAGCGCATGGGAAGAATATGCGAATTGAGAGCTGGAGAACTTTATGAACAAAATAACTGTTAAATTGGGAATGTTTGTCATTGCTTTATTGCTTAGCATTAGCTCTGTAGCAAATGCAGCTAAACCTAAAATGGCACTTCTACCATTTCAAGTAAATGGATCTGATGCGGCGCAAGTAGCTGAAAGTATCAAGGTCTTACTGCTAGGAGCATTACAAGGAAATAATTTTGATGTGGTTGTTACCGGTAATAATCCACCAAAAAGTGCTTCTGAAGCTCGTCAAAGTGCAAGTAATGCCAATACGCTTTATGCAATCTATGGAACTTATAACCAACTTGGTCAGGGTTTTACTTTAGATGCAAGAGTTGCACAAGTAGGTTCAAATACAAGCCGTCCTTTTTATATTGAAGGACGTAGGGCATCTGAATTATCTGCATTGCTTGAAAAACTTGCTTCTCAACTGCCTCGTGCTTTGGTAAATAAAGATGGTATTGCTGATATTAAAATTCGTGGAGCAGGCATCTTAGACCCTGACAGAATTTTAGTTCAAGTGAAAAGCCAAATTGGTGATGTTGCCAATGCCGAAACCCTTGATGAAGATGTAAGAGCCATTTGGGATATGGGTTATTTTAGCGATGTTAATGCAAGTATTGAAGATAATCCACTTGGTTCAGGTCAAATTCTTATTTTTGATGTGGTGGAAAAACCACGTATTGCCAATGTGAAAGTAAATGGATCCGATGAAGTAAAAGAAGATGATATTGTTGCAGCTATTTCTTCAACAGCCGGAACAGTTTTAAATGAAAAGTTATTGGTAGAAGATTTACAGATTGTAAAGGAACTTTATCGTAAAAAAGGTTTTTATCTTACAGACATAGGTTATTCAGTTGAAGATGCCGGTTCTGAAAGGGGTGCCACATTGGTTTTTGATGTTGATTCCGGTAAAAAACTTTATATCAGAGAAGTAAATGTAAACGGTGTTGATGAAAAAACCCAGAAAAAGCTAAAGAAATATATGAAACTTCGCAAAAGAGGCTTGTTTTCATTCTTTACAAAATTTGGTGTTCTTGAAGAAGAATTATTGCAAAGAGATACAGATGCCATTCAAAGCTATTTGATTGATAATGGCTATCTTGAAGCCGTTGTGGACTATCCCACCGTAGACTATAATGAAGAAGGAATTATAATTAACTTCAATGTTACTCCCGGAGACCGTTTTATAGTTGCCAATGTTCGTTTTGAGGGTGATTTACTTGAGGATCAAGAAGCTCTTTATAAAAGAATAGGGATTGATGAAATCAGAGATGAAAAAGGTTATTTTTCGCTTCAAACCATGCAAGATGACATGAAAGTTTTAAAAGCTGCTTATAATGACTATGGTTTTGCCTTTGCTGATGTGGGTGTAAATACACCTGTAAATAAAGAAACAGGAACTGTTGACGTTGTATACATTTTGCAACCAAAAGAAAAAGTGTTCATCAGAAATGTTTATTTGGAAGGTAATACCGAAACCAGAGATAATGTAATTTTGCGTGAACTTCGTATTGCCGACGGACAAGAATATGATGGTGCCAAGGTAAGACGTTCCATTGAAAGATTAAAAAGATTACAATATTTTGAAGATGTAAATGTAGATTTAATTCCAACAGGCCGTCCCGGTGAAGTTGATTTGAAAGTTGCCGTAACAGAAGCATCTACAGGTTCAGTCAGTCTTGGTGTCGGTTATTCTACCTATGACGATTTTGGAGTAAGTGCCGGAATCAATCAACGTAATTTATTTGGTAAAGGGTATACTCTTGGTGTAAATGGTTATATATCAGGAAAAACACTTTCAATGCGTGGAACTTTTGTTAATCCCAGAATCAATGATAGTAATTTAGGATTTTTCTCATCTGTCTACGCTGAAGATGAAGAATGGCCTGATTTTGACAGAAGAACAGTCGGTACTTCATTTGGTTTAACCTATCCTCTAGGCGAATATAGTGCCATAAGTACCTCCTATCGTCTTGAATTTTATAACTTAGATGAAGTGGCTCCCGATGCATCCTCTGCAATTAAATCCTATGAAGGTGATAATATTGCCAGTGTTGTAACTGTAGGTTTTGGGCGTGATACAACAAACCACCCCTTGGCACCAACTCGCGGAACAAAGCAAAATGTCAGCCTTGAATATGGTGGCGGCATACTTGGCGGAAGTGATGATTTTTATAAATTGACAGCAAGTTATGGGGTATATTTTGGGCTTACAGATAACCATGTACTGCATGCCAGAGGAACAATTGGAGCTGTTTTTGAAAATGGAAATGATCCAATACCTGCTTTTGAAAGATTTTATATAGGCGGAATGAACAGTCTTCGTGGTTATGATTATGAAGAAGTTTCACCTCAAGATCACAGAACAGGTGAAAGTATTGGTGCAACCCACGTTGCCTATGGTTCTGCAGAATATATTTGGCGTGTCAGTGAAGAATTTGGAATATATTTGGTTCCATTCTTTGATATAGCCTCAGTTTATGACGAAAGTTATGATAATTTTGGTGACAATAACTATTATTCAACAGGGCTTGAAGTTCGTTGGAATTCACCCTTTGGTGCTCTACGCTTTGCCTATGGTTACCCTCTTACAGAAAGTGTAACAGGAGAAGACCTTAGCGGACGCTTTGAATTTAGTATGGGAAGAGCATTTTAATTAAAACGGTTCAGATAACTTTCTTGAGGGGGAAAACCACGTTTTTTTGAAAAAAACGAGTTTTTCCCCCTCAAACTCCCCCTTTCCTTAAAAAACATTTTATTAAAAAATAATATAACTATTTTGATTTATTAATATTTTATTTAATATCTAAAATCAAAAAATTATGCCATAATTATAGTTTTTAAAAACCGGAATGGCGTGGGGGAAAACCCTATTTTTAAATCAAAAATAAGGGCTTCCTCCTCAAATGTAACTGCTTTTCTTTCTTTCTTTATTAAATTATTATAGATAATACAATGAAAAATCCGCAAGAAATAAATTTTTCTCTTGCGGATTTTCATTTTTAAAATATATCAGTATGGATTAAATAAAAAGAGAAAGAATAAACAGTAAGTGGAGTAATAAACCATTTATTCTTTCTCAATTCTAAAAAAAATATTTCAAGCCAAGCGGAGTTTGTCTTTGAAATATTCAACATTTTATTATGAAAATAAAATGTCAACAATCATTTTATTTTCTAAGTACTAAAAAAGTAAATGCTAAAAATGGACAAAAATTTTTAACACAACAACTTCAGTAAAAAAAAATTATGATTAATTTGAAAAAATGTCAAGATTTTATAATATATTTTATGTAATTTTTTTTAATAAATTATTTGAATTTAAATAAAACATATTCAAATAATTTGTTTTTATACTGTAACTTGTTTGTATTTTTCTAATTTTCCCTACACTTAGTGAGGGGAAAAACTATGTGATTTCGGATTGTTCACGTCATTCCAATTCTTACATTAAAAGATATTTTTATCACAATTGATTAGCGAA
>CAYJGE010000072.1:0-15162 GCA_964369835.1 uncultured Mailhella sp. | reverse complement strand
TTTTCAAAAAAAACGTGGTTTTCCCCCTCAAGAAAAATTAGATGCGTTGCCCCTGGGTTTTCCCCCCTCAATCCGGAATCACGTGTGCAGAGGTCTCTGTTAATAAGAGTTTTGTGGGAGAGAGCTTAAGGGGATAATTTTTTCAAAAGTTCCCTCTATCGAAAAAATAATTCAGAAACACGTCCTTTATAAAAATCTCGATTTTTTTTAAAGAGAAAAGAATAATATTTATTAAGTTTTCATAAATTATTTATTTCTAAAAGGCATAATAATTCTTGCCAAAATCAGTTTTATAATGCAAAAAAGACTTACTGTTTTTTTTTATATTATTTTGTAATGCAAAATAGACTCACTTTGAAATTAAACAAAAATTTCATTATGTTATAAAGGTATATCATGGCTAATACAATTCTTCCGGATGCATTAAAAAAGGTTTTAGATTATTTTCCGTCAACTTTGTCAGTTTGTTTATTGTTCGGGAAAAATGGAAAGGTTGAGTATTTTAATCAAAGGTTTAAGACTTTTTTTAACTGTTCAGACTCTGAGCTCTATGGAAAGCCCTTATCCAAACTTTTAGCCTCCATGGGGGTAAAGCATACTGAATTTATTTTACACAATCCTCCCGATGGTGAAGCAAGGACTTTTACTTTTAATGAAAGAACTTTTGTCTGTTTTAAAAAAGCTGTGCGTGATGGGGATTTTGGATTAAAACTTCCGGAAATATATCATGTTTTTTTCTGGTGTGAAATACCGTATCAGCAAGGCGAGCGTTATGAATTATTGATGCATGAACTTGAAATAATTTTGGATTCAATCCATGACGGCATATGGATTATTGATGGTAATGGGATAACATTACATGTGAATAAATCATTAAAGAGAATTACGGGGATCAGTCCAAAAGATGTGGTCGGAAAACATGTTACAGTGCCCATGACTGAGGGAAAATTCACCAATTGCGTTACTTTGGATGCCCTTAAACAAAAGAAAACCGTCACTCAATTTGATGATTATTTAAATGGTAAGCGGTGTTTAAATACCAGTTCCCCTATTTTGAATGAAAAAGGCGAAGTAAGACGAGTAGTTGCGTCAATACGAGATCTTTCTGAGCTGGAAAGTTTGCAGGAGAAATTAGCCAAAGCCGAACTTGAGGCCATGAAATATAAAAACCAGCTTGAAAAACAAGGCAATAAAACCTTTTTAGGCACAAGTACCCTTTTTCAAAACTGTGTAAAACAATTGTTAAAAGTTGCAAAATCTCCTTCCTGTGTACTGATTATGGGTGAGACGGGGACAGGTAAAAGTATGGCTGCAAGCTTTATTCATGAAAATAGTGATCGCAAAAACAATGCCTTTATTTCCATAAATTGTGCGGCAATTGCTGAAAGTCTGATTGATTCTGAGCTTTTTGGGTATCAAAAAGGGGCTTTTACCGGAGCCGATCAAGCCGGCAAGAAAGGTTATTTTGAATTGGCCGACGGAGGAACTTTATTACTTGATGAAATTGGAGAATTACCCTTGGCCATGCAAGCAAAACTATTACATGTTCTTGATAATTATAGTTTTCATCGTGTGGGAGGAAATGCACCTATTAAGGTTAATGTCAGGATTGTGGCTGCAACTAACAGACCCTTGGAAGAATTGGTTCAAAAAGGTGAATTTAGAAAGGATTTATATTATAGATTGCATGTTCTTACTGTAAATATTCCTCCCCTTAGAGACAGACTTGAAGATGTGCCTGTTTTGGCAAATGCTTTTTTGGCAGATGCCTGTAACAGATTAGGAACAGTGAAAAATTTTCATAAAAAAGCTTTAAGTGTGCTTGCAACAAATCAATGGCAAGGCAATGTGCGAGAACTTAGGGGGGCAGTGGAATATTTGGTTGCTATGTCTGAGGGAAATGTAATAAAAATTGAGGATTTACAGCCTTATTTAACAGGGAAAAATGAGGGGATTGAGCAAGATATAAATGAGCAAGGTTCTCAAACAATTATTACCGAACAAAATTTAAATAATGCTGTATTTGAACTTGAAAGAAAAATGATTAAAGAAGCCTTGGTATTAGAGGGAAGCAGTTATAAGGCGGCAGTCAGGCTTGGAGTAAGTCAATCAACTGTTGTTCGCAAGGCCAAGGCCTTGGGAATTAAAATATAAAATTTAAATTCAAAAAAATACTTGCTAAAACTTCATAAAGTTTGTAAGTTGATTTTGCATTATTTGTTGAAAATGATGTTCTTAATTTGGTAAAACTTGTTTTAAAATATTTTTTTTAAAAAAAATACCTTTATTTTTCAAATGAATAAAAATTAACTTTAAAAAAATATCAAATTTGGAACGAGATTTGCTTAAAGAAACTTAATCTTTGTTTGAGATTTTGAGTCTTAGATTTGAAGACAGAAAAATCTGTTATCAATTAACCATTTAAAAATAAATTAATAGGAGTTTGCCTAATGTTAGTCGGCGTTCCAAAAGAGATTAAAACCCTTGAGTTTCGTGTAGGTATCACACCAGCCGGTGTTAAAGCCCTTAAAGATGGCGGCCATGATGTTATGGTTGAAACACAAGCCGGTGCCGGAATTGGTATCAGCGATGATGACTATGTAGCTGCCGGAGCAAAAATTGTTGCTACAGCTAAAGAAGCTTGGTCAGGCGACATGGTTGTTAAAGTTAAAGAACCTCTTGAGCCAGAGTATGAATACTTCCGCGAAGGTCTTGTTCTCTATACATATCTTCACCTTGCAGCTGAGCCAAAACTTACTAAAGCTCTTCTTGACAAAAAAGTTATCGGTATCGCTTACGAAACTGTTCAACTTCCTAACCGTTCACTTCCTCTTCTTGCTCCTATGTCTGAAGTTGCCGGTCGTATGGCTACTCAAATTGCTGCTCAATTCCTTTGCAAGAAAGAAGGCGGACTTGGCGTTCTTCTTGGTGGCGTAGCCGGTACTCCTGCTGCTCACGTTGTTGTAGTTGGTGCAGGTATCGTTGGTATTGCAGCTGCCAGAATGGCAATGGGTATGGGCGCTCGTGTTACTATTTTAGATAATAACATTGAACGTCTTCGTTATATTGACGACGTATATGGCAACCAAATGCAAACCATGTTCTCAAACAGCTTAAACATTGCAGCTTATGTAAAAGACGCTGATGTTGTAGTTGGTTCAGTTCTTATTCCGGGTGCTAAAACTCCTCAACTCGTTACAGAAGAAATGGTAAAAACCATGAAAAAAGGTTCTGTAATTGTTGACGTTGCCATTGACCAAGGCGGATCTGTTGAAACTTGCGCTAAAAATGGTGCTACTTACCACGATAAACCAACATTCATCTTGCATGACGTTGTTCACTATTGTGTTGGTAACATGCCAGGTGCTGTTGCTCGTACATCTACATTTGCTCTTACCAATGCAACCATGGGTTACATGGTAGCTCTTGCTAACAAAGGTTGGCAAAAAGCTTGCCAAGATGATGCTTCTCTTGCAAAAGGTATCAATACCCACGGCGGAAAAGTATATTACAAAGGTGTTGCAGACGCTTTTGGTTATGAATTCAACGAACTTTGTGGAATTCTTTAATAAATAATATTATCCTGCAAGTTTTTTAAACTTGCAGGATTTTTTTAAATTTTTGGTTTTTAGAACCTAATATATGGAGAACAATTATGTCTGATGATGTACAAAAACTTATCGAATTAGATAGAAAACACGTATGGCACCACTTAAGTCAACATAAAGCTTGGAATGACGGAACAGCTGATCCAATTATCTTTGTTGAAGGTAAAGGCATGCGTGTTACCGACATTAAAGGCAAAGAATATCTTGATGCCGTTGCCGGTGGAGTTTGGACTGTAAACGTTGGATATGGTCGTAAAGAAATAGTTGACGCCGTATCAGAGCAACTTCTCAAACTTTGCTACTTTGCCAATTCATTTGGTAGCATTCCCGGTGCTAAATTTGCTGAAAAACTTATTGAAAAAATGCCCGGCATGAGCCGTGTTTATCTTTCAAACTCAGGTTCAGAAGCAAACGAAAAAGCCTATAAGATTGTTCGCCAAATTTCTCAATTCAAATATAATGGCAAAAAATCCGGTATCCTTTATCGTAACCGTGATTACCATGGTACAACTATCACTACTCTTTCTTCTTGCGGTCAAGAAGAACGTCGTATGCAATATGGTCCTTATACTCCGGGGTTTGTAGAATTTCCTGCTGCTGCTCCTTATCGCAATCCTTTCGGACTTGCAGCCGACGATCCAAAACTCGGACAACTTTTTGCAGACCAACTTGAAGAAACAATTTTGGCCAATGGCGGCGCAGACGCTTTTGGTGCTGTTATTGTTGAACCAATCACAGCAGGTGGTGGTGTTCTTGAACCTCCAAAAGATTATTTACAAAAAGTAAAAGCTGTTTGTCAAAAATATGACCTTCTTCTTATCATTGATGAAGTTGTTTGTGGACTTGGCAGAACAGGTAAATGGTTTGGTTACCAACACTTTGATGTACAACCAGACATCGTAACCATGGCAAAAGGTGTTGCTTCAGGTTATGCAGCTATTTCTTGTACTGTAACAACAGAAGCAGTATTCCAAGACTTTATTGCAGATCCAAGCAACCGTGAACAATATTTCCGTGATATTTCTACCTTTGGTGGATGTAATGCCGGTCCTGCTGCTGCTCTTAAAAACATTGAAATCATCGAAAATGAAAATCTAATTGAAAATACTGCTAAAATTGGTGATTATTTCTTAGCTTGCATGAACAAACTCAAAGAAAAATATGCATTTATCGGCGATGTTCGCGGTAAAGGTCTTTTCTGCGGTATGGAACTTGTTAAAGATCGTGAAACAAAAGAACCTGTTGCTGAATCAGTATGTGCTCAAATCGCAGCCCATTGTATGAAAAACGGTGTTATCATCGGTAGAACAAACCGTAGCTTCAAAGAGTTTAACAATACTTTATGCTTCAGTCCTGCTCTTATTTCAACTGAAAAAGAAATTGATGAAATCATTGCAGCTGTTGACGCTGCTATGGCAGAAGTAAAAATCTAGTTTTAACAAACTGAGATTAATTTTAAAAGCCCTGAAACATAAGTTTCAGGGCTTTTTTTATAGACTGTCTTAAGTTCCCGATTCGGCGAGGAGATTGCCACACTCGTTTCACTCGTTCGCAATGACACTGTTTAGGGCATTTTTGGAAAAAAATTGTCCTAAAATGCCCTAATCACTTCATTGGAGCATGGCGACATTGAAGTGCAAAAAGCAAGAATAGAAGTGGCTTTGCCACTTCGTTAAATGATTGCTTTTTGAAAGTTATATGGGGTAGAGCAGTTTCAATCTTTATTGAAACTGCTCTAAGTTGGATATTGTCATATCTACAAGCTAGGGAAGATAAAGGCATCATATTTACAGGTTAAAACAAAAGCACAATTGCGAGCTTATCTCCTTGTTCCAAGGTAGATGTTCTCGCAATTGTGCTTTAATATATTAATATTGAAAAATGTGTTCTATATATGTAAAACAATAAGAAATATCAACTATTCAGCCAAAATATTATCAATCAAATCATTTACTTTTTCCATGGCTTGATTTTCTTGTTCTTGATTGGTCTGGACAGTTTGTTTTGTAACCAATTCTTGGGCTTGATTTGGCAATGCGCCACCACTCATTCTGTATTTCATAAATTTATTTGCATCAAAATTAATTCTTCCACTTCGTGATGGTTGATTAATAAAGAGTAAGCGTTGTGAAATACCTTGGTTGTTCCATTGGAAAGGAGCACTGACAGCATGTGGATAAATATTTTGCAAACGCATATTTATTTCAGAGGCAGTTAAACGCTGGGTTAAATTCAATTGGCTAGCCATCATTAAAAAGTCAAAACCAAGGGCTGACCAGTCATTTGCTCCCACCCCTGATTGGGAAAGTTGATTTTTGAATTGAGCGTGCAGCGGAGTATTTAAATTTGGATCATAAGCAACAGGGAAAAGGCTTAAGGCAAATGTTTGAGGATTAATATTTTGTGATTGGTTAAGGCTTTGTTCCCATAATAAAGTACCAAGCATTATTTTATTGTGTGCACCTTGATAATGCATGGTTGAAATCAATTGATCCATATCTCGCCATGGCCCGGGAAAGAAAATTGCGTCAAAATTGGCATTAACTGTGGGAATTCGGGAGCGATTATAAACTGTTGATTGCAGAAAATCTCTGGCTAAATTTGACCATGATTTAATATCATCTTCCGAGTAGTAGCCTGTTTCAACATAAAATCCTCGATCAGAAGCAAGTTTTGTAAAAAGCTCACTCATGCTTGCCCCATAGGAGCTGTCAGGTGCAAAAATTCCAAAACTATTGATACCAAGTTGACCTGATGAAACATTTAATACTGAATTAATTTGATCTTCAGGTTTTGTAAAAAACTGCCAAGCCAATAAGCCTTCATCTTGCGTCAGTCTGGGTAAAAAGGTGAATACAGCAAATCTTGTCAATAAATTATTTTCTTTCAATAAATTATAGTTGGCTGTCTGAATTGGTCCTCCGATTGTTACACAATTGATAGGTAAGGCTTGAACTTGAGCAATCCAATTTGGGTTTGAAGTATCAATATAATGAATTTCTAAGTTTATTCCTTGGCTGCTAAGATGATTGCGTGCCGCTTCAACTCCTGCTATGATTTGAGCTGAGAATGGGGCAATATTTCCACTTCTTGGTAATAAAATGGCAACAGCTCCCCCTGAGCTTCTGGAACTTGTGCCTTGGGTTGGTTGTCCATTCAAGAGGGGGCTTTGAAAATATTTTGAAGAGGTCAAGGTTGCTACTATATTTTGACTATTTTGAAGCATATTACGTTTTGCCGCAACATAAACCAATAAACTATATGGAAAAATTCCTTCCTGTTCAGGTTTTACCATTTTTAAAAGCTCTGTTAAATCAGCATTGGTAGTGCTTTGTAAATCTGTATACAAAGTTTCTTCCATTTTAATTTTATCAGCAACAGAATTTGAGGCATATTGATTTTCAAGGGATAAAAGTGCAATATTTGCATTTGGGTTAAATCTACTTGCTAAAATATAAGTGGCACGATTTCGGATTCTTGTGGAAGTTTTACTGTCTGACCAAACTTTGGTGGCCATTTGTATTTGAATTTCAGAAGTTTTCCCTTCTATGCTGTCAAGCCATTCTTGTACTTCATCTTTTGTCTCTATGGGGCTTGGCAAATTAAATTTATCTGCACAGGAAGCCAGAACCAAGCAAAATAAGAATAAAAATACATTTATTTTTTTTGTGATAAACATAATATATCCTAGGTAATAAAATTTATGGAACATTTTTAAAATAGCCTTTGTAATCGTAAAAGAATAGTTAAGTAAGCATTGATTAATTTTCTTGGAGTAATGTGATTTTGGTTTGTTTTTTGAGAGGGGAAACCCTTTTCTTGAACAAATTCATAAATAATCACTTTCTTAATGAAATAAATTTCATCTTAAAATCATTTTAATTTTCTTTAAAAATTTAATTAGTGTTTTCTTAAACAAAATATTCTTTACCCCTTTATTAATATAGGACATTTAGCATTTATGCAATAAATATTTTGACTTAAAATCAAGAAGGCACATAAGCCTTTTCGGTTTTCAAAAACCATAATTATGACATGATTTTGATTTTAGACATTAAACAAAATGTTTATAAATCAAAATAGTTATATTGTTATTTTGTAAAATGTTTTTTAAGGAAATGGGGAAGCGATTGCTTACGTTTGAGGGGGAAAAACTCGCCCAGCCGTCAGGCGTCGTGGAATGTTTCAAAAAAACGTGGTTTTCCCCTTCAATCCGGAATCACGTGGGAAGCGATTGCTTACGTTTGATTTGTTATGTGGACAGACTTTAATTGTCGTTTCAGCATAAGAGATTATTTTTATGGCATAAAAAAACTAGATGAGCGGCAAATTGCGAGAATGTTCACAAGTGCTGATGTGTTAACTTACATTATCATTAAACACAATCAAGCGAATGAATATATTTTATAAATAAAAAAAATAATTATTATTCATATGGTTAAATGTATTGTAAATCTTTTATTTGTCGAATATTTATAGAAAATATGCTTGTTAAAAAAATAATTAAATGGTTTTATCCATGTGGTGATAGTGAATTAAATAACATGAACTCTTTGTATAATATTTTAATTTAAATATTTGTTGGTTAATTTAATTTTATGCTTTTAATAAATAAAAAATATTGTATTCTTTGTATAATTAATTAAGTCAATGTATAATTAATAGTTAATAAAAATTTAATTTTTTGAAATAAAATAAATTTTTATTCAAATACACTTTTAATTTATAAATTAATTCTGTAATAAATTCAAAGTCTTATTTGTTAAAAGATATCAAGGACTTTATTTTTGACAATTTTGTTTGATAAAATAATAACAATTGGCATGAGCCATGGACTTTTTTTTAAATTTTGCTAATAAATATCTTTGGCTAATAATTTATAAAAAGAAGATACTTACATGGTATTATCAACTTTTTTGGTTCATTTTATTTTTTTTAATGAGGAGAAAAAAATGCGGTGTTCATGGAAAATTAATGCTTTTATTGTTGTAATGTTAGTGGTTTGTATGGCGTTTTTGCCTGAATTTTGTATGGGGGCAGATGGGGCTGAGGTCGCCAAAGATATGACTAAAGCCTATATAACCATTGCTATTTTAGCGGTTGCGGCCATTTTATTTTTTACAGAAATGTTTCCTTTACCTGTTACTGCCATGCTTGTTCCATGTGCCCTTAGTATGTTTGGTATTTTATCGGCAAAATCTGCCTTTAGCCATTTTGGTGATACATCAGTTGTGCTTTTTATGGCAATGTTCATCTTGGGTGAAGGAACTTTTATCACAGGATTTGCAACTCGTGTAGCTGAATTTACAGTGCATTTATCAAAGGGCAGTGAAAAGCGTTTACTTGTTTATTCTGTTATTTCAATAGGTTTTCTTTCAGCATTTTTAAGTAATACAGGCACAACAGCCGTTGCTATGCCCATGGTCATAGCCATGTGTGCGGCAGCTTCCATAAGTCCAAGTAAATTGCTTTTACCCATAGCCTTTGCATCTTCCCTTGGCGGAACAATGACTTTGGTCGGTACACCTCCAAACCTTTTAATTAATGCTGCTTTGGAAAAAGTAGGGGCATCTGCCAATGTGGCACCCTTTGGTTTTTTTGAATTTGCTCTCATTGGTTTTCCCTTGTTTGTTGCAGGTATTTTATTTTATTGCCTTGGTGGTAATAAACTTCTTCCGAACCGTGAACCTCGTGTTGATCTCGATTGTGCAAAATTGACTCAACCAACTGAATTTCGTAAACATAAGATGCCAATTGCCATAATTATCTTTCTTTTTGTTATTGTTGCCATGGCTTCCAAAATCATTCCCCTTGTGCCTGCTGCCATGTTAGGTGCCATGCTTATGATTATAACCCGTTGTGTGTCCATGAAAGAAGCCTTTCATTCCATTGATTGGACAACAATTTTCCTTTTTGCCGGTATGATTTCCATGAGCCAAGCCATGCAGGAAACAGGTGCGGCCAATATTATTGCAACCAATGTGGTTAAACTTGTTTCTGAACCTTATGCCATTTTAGCTGTTACTTGCGGACTTACCATGATAATTACCAATTTTATGTCAAATACAGCCACAGCAGCCCTTATGGCACCTCTTGCCATTCCTATAGCCATTCAAAGCGGTGTATCTCCATTGCCCATGGCCATGGGTATTGCCATTTCAGCTTCGGCTTGTTTTTTAACGCCCATTGCAACTCCTCCAAACACATTGGTTTTTGGGCCGGGCAATTATACATTTATTGACTATATCAAAGCCGGTTGGATGCTACAAATTATTTCATTTATAATATGTGTAGTCGGTATTCCTTTGATTTGGCCATTTTAGTATCTGATTTAATATTTTTTTATAAATAATGTGTTGATTTAATATTTCTTTTGGATTACAACCAGTTTATTGTAATTGTTCATTTATTTTAAGAATGTATTACAAGAAAGATATGTGAAATTAGGCAAAAAATCAACCGAAAATGGAATTGCCTTTTCGGTTGATTTTGATTAAAAATAAACCATTTTAACATTTTGGATAGGAGGAAACATGACAAATGATGTTTATGCTTGTAAAAAATCAAGCTTACCGGAACAATCAAAAAAACTTGATTTCTACCAAGTAATCACAGGTGCTTTATTGACATGTTTTATTTTTGGGCATTTAGTCTTGGTTTCATCAATATTATTTGGTAAAGATTTTTTTAATGGACTGGCATATTTTTTAGAGTTTACTTATATTGAATTTATTATTTTGCCATTAATACTTTTTATAATGTTTGCCCACTTTTTGATTGCAGCCCGTAAAATGCCCTTTAGACAAGGTGAATTTATTGCTTTTTTAAAGCATGCAAAGTCCATGAAACATTGTGCAACTTGGGCATGGTTAATTCAAATTATTACTGCAATCATAATTTTGGCCTTGGCTTCAACTCATATCTTTCAAGTAATGGTCGATTTACCAATTACTGCTGAAAAATCTGCCATCAGAGTTCAAGCAACAGGTTCATGTTTTTATATTGCTCTACTTCTTGCCGTTTGGCTTCATGTGGGCATAGGCATTTTTAGAATGGGTGTTAAATATGGTTATATCAGAACGGATAATCGCAAAAAAGTTTCAAAAGGCTTAATTATTTTGGTCTTGATTTGTATTTTGCTTGGTATAATTACAGAAATTAGATATAACACACTTGCCTTAGGCTAAAGGGAAAATATATGCAAATATTTCAATCGGATTTATTATGTATTGGAGCAGGTTTGGCCGGTGAACGTGTTGCCATGAGTGCGGCAGAGGCCGGTTTTAGTGTAAATTGTTTAACCATTGTACCACCTCGTCGTTCCCACTCTTCTGCTGCTATGGGCGGAATGCAAGCAGCTCTTGGAAACTCAGCCATGAGTCAAGGCGATGGCCCCGATGTTCATTTTCTTGATACGGTAAAGGGTTCAGATTGGGGCTGTGACCAAGAGGTTGCCCGTATTTTTGCTGATACAGGCCCCATAGCAATGCGTGAAATGGCATATCTTGGTGTGCCTTGGAGTCGTGTTGTTCCTGGAGTACATACCTATTATAAGGGTGGTAAACCCTTTGAAGCGGAAGAGCTTAAAGAAAAAGAAGGTCTTATTCATTCAAGAGCCTTTGGTGGTACTGCCAAGTGGCGTACTTGTTATACTTCTGACGGAACAGGGCACTCAGTTTTATATACCTTGGATAATAAACTTTTACAACTTGGCGTAAATATGTTTGACCGTATGCAAGCTGAAATTCTTATTCATGACGGTGAAAACTGCATGGGCTGTATTGCCAGATGTTTACGCACAGGTGAACTTATTGCCTTTGTGGCAAAGGCCACATTAATCGCAACCGGCGGTTATGGCAGAATTTATAAGGCAACAACCAATGCTGTCATTTGTGATGGGGGCGGACAAAGCATTGCCCTTGAAACAGGTATTGTTCCCCTTGGGAACATGGAAGCTGTTCAATTTCACCCCACAGGAACAGTGCCCACAGATATTTTGGTGACAGAGGGATGTCGTGGTGATGGCGGAACATTGCTTGATGTGAATGAATACCGTTTTATGCCTGATTATGAGCCTGAAAAGGCAGAGCTTGCTTCCCGTGATGTTGTTTCAAGACGTATGACCGAGCATATGCGAAAAGGTCTTGGGGTAAAATCTCCTTATGGTGAACATTTATGGCTTGATATTCGTCATCTGGGTGAAAAACATATTACAACAAATCTTCGTGAAGTGTATGATATTTCAACTCATTTTCTTGGTGTAAACCCTATTCATCAGCTCATTCCCGTACGTCCTACCCAGCACTATTCCATGGGAGGAGTAAGGATTAATAAAGATGGTGCTGCCTATGGTTTACATGGATTATTTTCAGCAGGCGAAGCAGCTTGTTGGGATATGCATGGTTTTAACCGCCTTGGTGGTAATTCCCTTGCCGAAACCATTGTTTCAGGACGAGTCATTGGGCAAAAAGTAACAGAGTTTTTACAATCACAAGAAAATATTATTAAATCTCAATGCATAGCCGATGCCAAAAAGCAAATAGAAGAAAAAATAGATAATATTATTTATTCCAGAAAAGGCAAAGAAAACGCCACTGAAATCCGTGATACCATGCAAGATATTATGATGGATCATGTGGGTATTTTCCGTAATGGGCCAAGCCTTGAAGAGGGGGTTGCCAAATTACAAGAGCTTAGAGAAAGAGCCAAAAATATTGGTTTGCAAAAACAAAGTTTTGGATTTACACCCGAGCTTTCCTTGGCGTTAAGAATTGACGGCATGTTAAAATTGGCACTTTGTACAGCCTATGGTGCGCTTATGCGTACGGAAAGCCGTGGTGCTCATGCTCGTGAAGATTATCCTGAACGTAATGATGAAAAATGGTTAAATCGTACTCTTGCCTATTGGAAACCTGGTGACACTTTACCTACTTTAAAATATGAAGAAGCAACTCCTTATTTTGAACTTGCTCCAGGTGAGCGCGGTTATGGTGGCGGTAAGATTATATATGCAGATATTCCGGCTGAAAAGCTCAGAATCAATGAAAATTTACTTAAACTTTAACAGTCGATACTGAAAAATATTATAATCAATAGTAATAAAAATTTGCAAAACCTTTAATTGTTAATAATGTAAAGGAATAAACATGGCCAGAAAGTTAGAATTTCAAATATTTCGTTATAATCCAGCTGACCCGACCACAAAAGCACATATGCAAACCTTTTATTTGGAAGAGTTTGACAGTATGACGCTTTTTGTTGCATTAAATCTCATCAGAGATACTCAAGACCCAAGTTTGCAATTTGATTTTTGTTGCAGAGCAGGGATATGTGGTTCTTGCGGTATGGTAATTAATGGTAGACCAGGTTTGGCTTGTCATACTCAAACCTCTGATTTGCCTGATGTAATTACTCTGCATCCCTTGCCTGTATTTAAGCTTGTGGGTGATTTATCCGTTGATACAGGCACTTGGTTTAGACAAGTAGGTAAAAAGATTGAGTCTTGGATTCATACCGAAAAGGTTTTTGATCCCACAGTCGAAGAAGAGCGTATGGATAATGAACTTGCTACTCAAATTTTTGAGCTTGACAGGTGCATAGAATGTGGTTGTTGTGTGGCTGCTTGTGGCAATGCCAGAATGAGAGAGGATTTTATCGGTGCAACCAGTATCAATCGCTTGGCAAGATTTTATCTTGACCCTCGTGATAATCGTACTTCAAAGGATTATTATGAGCTTGTCGGTGATGATACAGGAGTGTTTGGCTGTATGGGCCTATTGGGTTGTGAAGATGTTTGTCCAAAAAAATTACCACTGCAAGATCAGCTGGGTGTAATGCGTAGAATGGTAACCATTGAAAGTGTTAAGGGAATTATTCCCAAATTTATTTTGAAAAAGCTTACACCTGATATGAAAGTATAATCAAATTCAAAGATTTGATAGTTAATTTTAAAACCTCCATAGAATTTATGGAGGTTTATTAAAATTTGTCAATAAGATTTACCATTAAAATTTATTAACTGAGGTTTTTATGCGTCAAATTCAAGCCCTTGAAATTCAAGAAGCCATCAAAAAAATGTGTATTGAGGCCTGTTGCGATTTGCCAAAAGACATTTTGCAAAGTTTAATTCAAAAAAGAGAAGAAGAAAAATCCTTTGATGCCAAAATCATTTTGGACGATATTATTAAAAATGCACAAATTGCCAAGGAAGAAACAGTTCCTATTTGTCAAGATACAGGTATTGTTGTTGTTTTTATTGAAGTTGGGCAAGATGTGCATATAGTCGGAAATTTGGAAGAAGCTATTAATCAAGGTGTTTCAGACGGTTATCAAGATGGTTATCTTAGAAAATCCGTTGTTGCCGAGCCTGTTTTTGAAAGAATTAATACAAAGAACAATACTCCTGCCATTATCCATTATAAAATTGTGAGTGGGGATAAAATTAATATTTATTTAGCCCCAAAGGGTGCTGGTTCTGAAAATAAAAGCGCCGTGAAAATGCTTATTCCCGCCGATGGAATTAATGGAGTTAAGAAATTTGTTTTGGATATTGTAAAGGCAGCCGGACCAAATTCATGTCCGCCCATGGTAATTGGAGTTGGAATTGGAGGTGATTTGGAACTTGCGGCAATTTTGGCCAAAAAAGCCTGTATCAGAGCTGCCGACAGTCAAAACCCCGATGCACGCTATAAAGATCTTGAGGATGAATTATTAACTTTGGTAAATAAAACAGGAATCGGTCCTCAAGGTTTGGGCGGAACAGTGACGGCTTTAAAAGTTAATGTTGAATATTATCCAACCCATATTGCCATGATGCCTGTTGCTGTTAATATTAATTGTCATGCAGCCAGACATTCTCATGTTGAATTGTAATTTAGCAAATAATAGGAATAAGATATGACAAAAAAACGTATTCAAGCCCCATTTGATGAAGCTACAGCAAAAAGTTTAAAGGCAGGTGATCAGGTTCTGATTTCAGGCACTATTTTGGCAGCCAGAGATGCAGCTCATAAACGATTATATGAAAGTATTGAAAAGGGTGAAGATTTACCAATTGAACTAAAAGGGCAAGTGGTTTATTATGTTGGGCCAAGCCCTGCCAAGCCAAATCAAGTGATTGGTTCGGCAGGCCCCACCACGTCGGGGAGAATGGATTCTTATACACCAAAACTCTTGGAGTATGGATTAAAAGGCATGATAGGCAAGGGGTATCGCAGTGAAGCTGTTGTTGATGCCATGAAAAAATATGAAGTTCCCTATTTGGTTGCCATAGGTGGGGCAGGGGCGCTGATTGCCAGATCCATCAAAAAATATACTGTTTTGGCCTATTCGGAACTTGGGCCCGAAGCAATTGCAGCCATTGAAGTGGAAGATTTTCCGGCCATTGTTGCCATTGATTGCCAAGGTAATAATTATTATGAAGTGGGGCAAGCACCCTATAGAGAAATTTAATTCAATGAACATTATGGTGTGTTTCTAACAGATCGTATTATTATATTCTTACTTGTTTTTGCTTCGCAAAATCAAGTTGGGTTTTTTATTACTTGTTTTTGCT
>CAYJGE010000071.1:0-15268 GCA_964369835.1 uncultured Mailhella sp. | reverse complement strand
TTTTCAAAAAAAACGTGGTTTTCCCCCTCAAGAAAAATTAGATGCGTTGCCCCTGTAAGCGTCATGGATTAGTTCAAAAAAATGTGGTTTTCCCCTTTCAATCCGAAATCACGATTATGACTCTTCCCTTTCAGGAAAAAATAATGGATTGGCGTGAAAATTTTAACTACATTTGTTAAAAATGATTGACAGTAAGTATAAAAAATTTTATCTTTTGTTTTGTATAGCAAAACAAAGTTTTGAATAGTGTAGAGGAAATTAATATGAAAACAGAAATTTTTCGTTGTACTCCAAAGATTGTATTTGGAAATGGTTCAATCAATTCATTACCATCTGAACTAATTGAATTATCAAGCAATAATGTATTTATAATTACTGACCCCGGTATTGTTAAAGCAGGATTGGTTGATAAGCTTATTTCAATTTTACAAGAAAACAATATTCAATTTTCTTATTATGATGAAGTGGAAGCAGATCCGTCATATCAAACAGTAGAAAAAGTAACCGCCTTATTAAAAGAATCAAAAGCAAATGTAATCATAGGTTTTGGCGGAGGCTCAGCCCAAGATATAGCCAAGGGAGTTTCTGTTTTAGCAACCAATGAAGGTCCATTTAAAAAATATTTTTCAAATAAAATAGAACATAAAGGCATGCCCCTTATTTTGATTCCGACAACTGCCGGAACAGGCAGTGAGTCAACTCAAATTGCCATATTTTCCGACCATGAAGAAAAGCTTAAAAAGGGAGTTGTCAGCCCTTATTTGCTTCCTTCCGTTGCCCTTCTTGACCCTGAATTGACCTTAAAAGTTCCGCCTGCAATCACAGCAGCCACAGGAATGGATGCATTAATTCATGCTGTTGAAGCTTATACTTCAATCAATGCCAGCCCCATTTCAGATTTATTTGCCGTTGAAGCCATTAAATTAATCACAGCCAATTTGCGTACGGCCTATGCAAATGGCGATAATTTATCCGCCAGAAGTGAAATGCTTAGGGGGAGTTTATTGGCAGGAATGGCCTTTGCCACAGCAGGTGTAACAGCAGTTCATGCCTTTGCTTATCCCATTGGTGCCGAGTTTCATATTCCCCATGGTGTAGCCAATTCAATTATGTTTATTCCTGTCATGGAATTTAACTATTTGGGCAATTTGGATCGCTTTGCCAAAATAGCTGAGTTCATGGGGGTTTGCCCTTGTCACAAGGATAAACGAAGCCTTGCCCTTGAAGGACTTGAAGCCATTCGTACTCTTGCCCTTGACCTTGATATTCCTCAAAATTTAAGAGGATATGGAATAAAAGAGGATGATATTCAAGCTCTTTCAGAAGCCGTTTTACTGGTTACCAGATTATTGAACAATAATCCTCGAAAAGTGACTTTAAAAGATGCCATAAATATTTATACAAAAGCTTTATAAGCTAAATTTTTTCATGAAATTTATAAAAAATTAAAATATTTTACTTTATTAATAAAAGGAGAAAACATGAGCATTAAAAGAGCAATTCTTTACATTAATGGTCTTGAACGTGAAATTATTTGTAATGAACAGGATTTACTTGTGGACGTTTTGCGTCGTCAAGGACTTACAGGCACAAAGGCAGCTTGCAGATCAGGCCATTGCGGGGCGTGTAGTCTTATTCTTGACGGAAAACTAACCAGAGCCTGTCTTCGTAAAATGAAATCCATTGAAGATTATTCTGTAATTGAAACCATTGAAGGTGTCGGAACAGCCACAGATCTTCATCCTTTACAACAGGCTTTTTTAACCTATGCCGCCGTGCAATGTGGATTTTGTTCACCCGGATTTATTTTATCCGCCAAAGCTCTTTTGCTTGAAAACTCAAATCCAAGTCGTCAAGAAGTCAGAGAATGGTTTACAAAACACAATAATATTTGCCGCTGTACAGGCTATAAGCCAATTATTGATGCTGTTATGGAAGCGGCAGCCGTCATGCGCGGTGAAAAAACCATTTGTGACATTAAAAATGCTCAACCTGCCAATAATCAAATTTATGGTTCAGATTTTCAAAAACCCAAGGGTGTTTCAAGGGTAATCGGTGCCTGTGACTTTGGTGCTGATATTGCATTAAAAATGCCTGTTGGTACTCAACATTTGGCAGTTGTGATTGCCAAAACCCATAGGGCTGTTATTAATAATATTGATACGGCAAAGGCTTTGGCAATGCCGGGTGTTAATGCTGTTATCACAGCCAAAGATGTGAAAGGAAGTAATCGTTTTTTTGCTCCTCAAGGGGTTGTTCACAGCCTTTGTCATGGAAAAGAGCGTCCCATTATTGTGGATAAAGAAGTATTTAGATATGGTGACATTGTGGCTGTTGTGGCTGCCAATTCCCGTGAGGAAGCCAGAGCGGCGGCAAATCATGTAAATATTGAATATACTCAGAAAAAACCCATGCTCAATTTCTTAGAAGCTGTTGCCCAAAATGCCGAACAAATCCATGAAGGCATTGAAAATGTCTATATGGAATTGCCATTATACAAGGGTGAAGATACAAAGGAATTATTAAAAAATGAAAATCTGATTGTGGCAGAGGGTTCCTTTAGTACCACAAGACAGCCTCACCTCCCCATAGAACCTGACGTGATTCAAGCCTATCCCCATGGTGATGGCGTTGCAATTCAATGTAAAACCCAATTTATCTATGGAATTATCGGTCAAATGGCAGAAGGTATAGGGCTGGAGCCAAAAAATATTCGAGTCATAGGTAACCCTGCCGGCGGTAGCTTTGGCTATAGTATGTCACCTGCCAACTATGCTGTAACCGCTGTTTGTGCCTTGGCATTAAATGCACCTGTTTCTCTTGATATGAGCTATGAAGAACATCAGCATACCACAGGAAAAAGAGCTCCCGTATATACCAATATGAGATTAGCTTGTGACAAAGACGGAAAACTGCAAGCCATGGATAGCATGCAAGGCATTGACCATGGTGCTTATAGTGAAATGGCAGGAGCGTTGACCACCAAGGTCTTGCGTTTCATCGGTTATTATTATGATATTCCAAATATTCGTGCTTTGGCTCGTACTGCTTTCACCAACTCAAATTTTGGTACAGCCTATAGAGCTTTCGGTTCACCTCAAGCCTATATGGCAAGCGAACAAATTATAGAAATGTTAGCTGAAAAAATGAATATGGATCCCTTTGAATTTCGCTATAAAAACTTGGCAAGAGAAGGGGTTTTGAGTACAACTTCAGTTCCTTATCGTGATTATGTAATGCCAACCCTTATGGATATGGCACGCCCATATTATGAAGCAGGTAAGAAAAAAGCCAAGGAACTCAGCACTGACAGTGTGAAATATGGAGTTGGTATTTCCCTTGGTGGTTATCATGTTTCCAAAGTTCCCGATGCTTCCAAGGTTGATCTTGAGCTTAGAAAAGATGGTGGAGTAAATGTTTATAGTTGTTGGGCCGATGTGGGTCAAGGGGCAGACTTTGGTTTGGTAGCTCATACCCATGAATCGTTAAAATGTCTTGATCTCAAAATTGATCAAATTCATTTGATTATGAATGACACAGGCACTTGCCCTGACACAGGATCTGCTTCAGGAAGTCGTTCTCACCATGCGGCAGGCTTGGCTATCATTGATGCCGCCAATAAAATGATGACTGCCATGAAAAAAGAAAATGGCTCATTCCGTACATGGTCAGAAATGGAAGATGAGGGATTACCCACCAGATTTAATGGGCTCTATGAAGCTAAATGGTCAGACCTTGATCCTAATACAGGACATGGTTACAGTAATGTAGCCCAAAACTATGTGGTCACCGTGGTTGAAGTCAGCGTTGATACAAAAACAGGTAACACAATTGTAGAAAATGCCAATATCATCAGTGATGTGGGTGTAATCGGAAGTACTCAAGCCGTACTTGGTCAAGCTTGGGGCGGTTTTGCCCATAGCATAGGCTATGCCCTCAGCGAAGATTATGATGATATGCAAAAACATCAAACCTTGCGTGGTGCAGGGGTTGTACGTTGTATTGATGTACCCGATGAAATGAATGTACATTTTAATGTGACCCCAAGGGAAAATGGACCCCATGGCTCCACCGGTTGCTCTGAAGGTTTCCAAAGTAATGGACATGTTGCCATTATAAATGCCATAAAAAATGCAACAGGAGTGAGAATCACTACCCTACCCGCCACCCCTGAAAAAATAAAAGAAGGTCTGGCAATTCAAGCCAATGGTCAAGAATATAAACAAGAAAAATATGACCTTGGTTGCGAACTCTATGAAAGACTAGAATATCTGCATAATAAATATGTGGTAAATAAAAAGTAATAAAATAATTAAGGCTGAAAATTGTAATAATTTTCAGCCTTTTCTTAATTCACAATGCTTGACGGCTGGGCGAGTTTTTCCCCTTCAAGAAAAATTAGATGTGTTGACCTTGACTGCTTCCCCACGTGATTCCGGATTGAGGGGGGAAACCCCATTTTTTTGAACCAGTCCATGACGCTTAGTCTCACTTTGTTCGACATAAGCTGGGTGAGTTTTCCCCCTCAAACGTAAGCAATCGCTTCCCCCCTTTTCATAAAAAACATTTTTTCAACCAATGGTATAACTATGATGTTTGAGACTTAACCCAATCATAAACGTCACGATAAAAGTCCGGTGATGATTTAATTTGCCAATCATCGCCAAGTTCAATCCAGCAGGCAATTTCATCAATTACCATTTGTAATTGAACATTTGATCTTCCTTTATGTTTTTTTAAAATAGATTGTAATTCTGAGACATCTTCTATTTTAGGTGGAAAATTTAAACTTACTGTTTTTGTACATTCATGACAAGCTGTTAAAAGTGGAGTTAAATTTTCTGCCAATAATTTTAGATCATTAATAATTTCAATTTCTTGGTCTTCATAATTGTTTTCGTCATCAGATCCATTGGAATCAATGCTTGCGGTTAAGTAAAAAAGTCTATTATCATTTTCTAACATTGGCCTTATTTCTTCATATTGCCTTGGGAAAATTGTAAGTTCTGCATGCCCTGTAAGATCTTCAATTTGTAAAAAGGCCATTTTTTTACCTGTTTTTGTAATAATTTCCTTAATTTCAGTAATTAAAATACCTAATTTCACAATGGATTTATTTTTATATTCCCTTGCATCTTCCAAAGTTATACAACCAAGCCTTTCAAGATCAAAGCGATAATATTGTAAAGGGTGACTGGTTAGGTAAAAACCTAAAGCATCTTTTTCATAATTTAGTTTATCTTCGTCCGGCCATTCATCAACTTCTACATTACATTCAAAACCAATTCCTGTTTGCGGGCTTTCAATTTTTTGCGGGCTAAGGGCAAGTAATGAGTTTTGTTTAGATTCTTTTTCCTTTTGTTTCTTGGTCACTTTATTTATAACCATTTCCATTGTTGCCATAAGTTTTGAGCGACTTACATTAAAATCATCCAATGCACCTGATTTTATAAGATTTTCAAGCACTCTCTTGGTTACTTTTCTAAGATTAACCTTTTGACAAAAATCAAAATAGGAAAAGAAGGGATCTTTTTCTCTGGTTCTGACAATTTCGTTTATTGCTTCATCGCCAACAGTTTTTACCCCTCCAAGCCCATAAATAATTGATGAATTATCCGGTGTAAATTCTCTGCGACTTTTTTGAATATTGGGTGATTTGACATCTATACCCATATCACGACAAACTGCCATATATTTTAATATTTTATCTTGATTTCCTATTTCAGAAGTTAATAAAGCTGCCATAAATTCAACCGGAAAATAATGTTTTAAATAGGCGGTATGATAGGAAATCACAGCATATGCAGCACTATGTGCCTTATTAAATCCATATTCTGCAAATTTTTCCATGAGGTCAAAAATTTCATTGGCTTTTTTCTCGGGTACATCACGTTTTTTTGCTCCGTCCAAGAAAATATCTCTTTGTTTTGCCATTTCCTCAGGATTTTTCTTACCCATTGCTCTTCTTAAAAGATCAGCTGCTCCAAGGGAATATTCAGCAACAATTTGAGCAATTTGCATAACCTGTTCTTGATAAACAATGATTCCGTAGGTATCATTTAAACAATTTTGCAATTCAGGCAAAGGGAATGTCACCTCCACTTCCCCATGTTTTCTTTTACAAAACTCATCAACCATGCCTGAATTTAAAGGTCCGGGGCGATAAAGGGCAAGCATGGCTATTAAGTCCTCAAAACAAGTAGGTCTTAACATTTTCAAATATTTACGCATACCTGAACTTTCCACCTGAAAAACTCCGTCCGTATCTCCTCTGGCATAAAGTTCATAAATTGCAGGGTCATCAAAAGGAAGAGTATCAAGGTCAGGGGGGATTTTTCCTTGTAATTGTATATTTTCAATGGCTCTTTGGATCAAGGTTATGGTTCGAAGTCCTAAAAAGTCAAATTTTACAAGTCCTGCTTTTTCAACGATCTTCATATCAAATTGAGTTACAAGTTCGTCCTTTTTTCCCTTAAATAGAGGTAAATAATGAGTCATGGGTTTGTCTGAAACCACAACTCCGGCCGCATGGGTAGAAGCATGCCTTGAAAGACCTTCCAGACGTAAACAAATATCAATTAATTTTTTTGTTGAGGAATTAACATCATATTCTGCTTTAAATTCAATATTTTCCTTTAAAGCTTTAGGTAAAGTTAAACTCAAATCATTTCCAAGCAGTTTACAAATTCGACTGGTTTCAGCAAAACTAAGACCAAGAGCCCTTCCAACATCTCTGACAACAGCCTTTGCTTTCATTTTTCCAAAGGTAGCTATTTGTGCTACTTTATCTTTTCCATAGCGTTTTGTAACATATTCAATAACTTCAAGCCGTCTGTCTTCACAAAAATCAACGTCAATATCAGGCATGGAAATCCTTTCACTATTTAAAAATCTTTCAAAAAATAGTTTATAAGGAATAGGGTCAAGGTTAGTAATTTTTAATGCCCAAGCAACCAGTGAACCGGCTGCAGAACCTCGCCCCGGCCCCACAGGAATATTATTATCCTTTGCCCAGTTAATAAAATCCTGAACAATTAAAAAATAGCCGGGAAACTTCATGCTACAAATTACATCAAGTTCCATCTCCAAGCGATCTTTATATAGGTCAATATCAATACTTTCTATATTTGGATGTTTTTCAAGTCTTTGCTCTAAACCACTTCTTGAAAGTTTACGAAACTCATCTTCTAAAGTCATATCTTCAGGCAATTCATAAACAGGAAAATGATATGGTTCTCCCTTGGTTTGGATTTCAATTCCTTGGCACTGCTCTGCTATTTTTAATGTATTTTCAATGGCTTCAGGATAATCTTTAAATGCTTCAATCATTTCATTGGTTGATTTATAATAAAGGTCGGTGGCATCAAATTTCCAACGATTTTCATCGTAAATTGTTCTTTGTTGTTGAACACATAAAAGAACATCATGGGCTTCAACATCAAGAGCATCTAAATAATGACAATCATTTGTAGCAACTATGGGTAATTTGGTTTCATGGGCAAGTTCATAAATTTTTTTATTTAATATATTTTGTTCAGGCAAAGTATTTGATTGTACTTCCAAATAAAAATTGTCAGGATAAATTTCAGAATATTGTTTTGCCAAATCAAGGGCGTCTTTAAAATCTCCGCCATTTGCAAAAAATTTATTGTTCCCAAGCAAGGTTCTTGGAATTTCACCTGCCAAGCATGCCGAAAGTGCAATAATCCCTTCATTATATTGGCTTAATAATTTTTTATCAACCCTAGGTTTATAATAAAATCCATCAAGAAAGCTTTTACTGACAAGAGAAAGTAAATTTTGATAACCAATTTGATTTCTAGCCAATAAAATAAGGTGATGTCTAACCTTTGAAAAGTCACTGCTTGTATCTGTATGATCCTTGGTAACATAAACCTCACAGCCTAAGATGGGTGTAATACCAACTTTTTTACATTCCATATAAAAATTAACAGCCCCATACATATTACCATGGTCGGTAATAGCTGCCGCAGGCATTTTATATTCCACTGCCTTTTTGGCAAGGTCTGAAATTCTTATGGCTCCATCAAGCAAACTGAACTCTGTATGACAATGTAAATGAACAAAATTAGACATTTTATTTCTCTTATATATTAAAATTTTAAAAAACTTTCTTGACTTCTTTAATCCGAAATATATTTTAACAATGTTAAACTCTGAATAATTTTCTTGGGAAGGGAAACCCTATTTTTTTGAAAAAAATAAGGTTTCCCCTCCCATACCCTCCCCTTCCTGAAAAAACAAATTTACAATATCTTTGTTTTTTAGATTTTAAGGAAGTACTGATTAATTCCGTAAACGGAATTAATCAGAAAGGCACACTGCCTTCATTCGCCCTTCGGGACGCAAAAAGCATGGTTTTTGCTCTCATTTCGGCGTGCAAAATAGCCATTTCATGTCTATTTTGTAAGAAAACGCTTGTGCAATTTTCACGGAAATTTAAATTTTCGATTTAATCAGCGTTTCCTTAAATAAGGTAAAAAAGGTAAAAAATGAATTTATTGATAATATGTTTGAAACCTCTGCACAAAAATTTATCTAAAAATAAAAAATTTCATTCTAAAAACAGATTTTTATTTAAAATTAATAATTGTGCAGAGATCTCTGTTTTGATATAGTAGTTATTTTTATGTATAATATCAATATGATATATAATAAAAATTAGTCGAACATTAATGGAAAAAGCTCGTTTTTTCAAAAAAATTCTTTTCTTACTCAATAACTATAGAAAAAGCTCTATGTCACAAACCTTTTATTAAAAAATTATGAATATAAAAAAAGACAAAAAAATTATAATCCATGTGGACATGGACGCATTTTATGCTTCCGTGGAACAACTTGATAATCCGGATTTAAAAAATAAACCTGTTATAATTGGCAGTGACAGCTCAAGGGGAGTTGTTTCTACTTGTTCCTATGAGGCCAGGGTTTTTGGTGTTCGCTCTGCCATGCCAAATTATATAGCAAAAGCCAAATGTCCACAAGGTATTTTTGTATACCCCAGAATGTCAAGATATATGGAAGTTTCCAAAAATATCCATGAAAGTTTAAAAAATATATTTCCGATTGTTGAAATGGCTTCTGTTGATGAGGCCTATATTGATGCTTCAGGAATGGAAAATTTATATGGCAACGCAATTGATATTGCCAATAAAATAAAAAAAACAATTTATGAAGCTTCAGGTGGGCTTACCTGCTCAATTGGCATTGCCCCCATAAAATTTTTAGCCAAAATTGCTTCCGATGAAAATAAACCAAATGGCTTGTTCATTATTGAAGATGATCAAGTTAAAAATTTTATAAATTCTTTGCCGATTGGAAAAATTCCGGGAGTAGGTAAAAAATTCCTGGAGCAACTAAAAAAAATTGGAATTTATACCTGTGCTGATGTATTAAAATTATCACATGAGTATTGGCAAAATCATTTTAATAAGGCTGGCACTACCCTCTTTGAAAGAGCAAACGGTATTGATTTACGCAGTGTTGAACCATATACAATCAGAAAGTCGGAAAGTTCGGAAATCACCTTTAAAGAAGATATTTTAGATAAAAAAATTTTAAAAAAATTTTTAAAAAATCAAGCTGAAAGAGTTGGCGAAAGTTTAAGAAAACATTCACTAAAAGGTAGAACCATAACTTTAAAAGTAAAATATTCCAACTTTAAACAAATAACCAGACAATTATCAATTCCCATAAGAACAAATTGTACAAAGACCATTTATGAAAATGCTTGTAAATTACTTGATGAACTAAAGCTTGAAAAAGCATTAAGATTAATCGGTCTTGGGGTTACAAACTTTGAAAATGATTTACCTGTTCAGCTGTCTTTATTTGATAGCCCTAATATTAATCAAGACGAAAAAAAACAAGAAAATCTTGATAATGTCTTGGATCAAATAAAACTAAAATATGGAAAGGAAATTATTTTGAGAGGAGATAATCAAATTGATTTTGAAGATAATTTTGTTTCAAGAAGTACAAATAATAAAAATGATTAAATATTATTGACAAATAAATGAAAAATAATTTCAAAAATAAAAAAACAAATCAAAATATAATTGAAAAACAATTTCAAAAAAATAAAATAGATTATATTTAAAATTGAAAATTAGTTTCAAAAAATAAAGAGTCGTTCTGTTATGATTTGAAAATTGATTTCAAAAAAAAATAAGCCATGATAAATGATTGTTAATAATATCAAAACTCACAAATTTAAAATTAAAAATTACAACAATTTGACATCTATTTCATTTTAATATTATATAGTCTAAAAAGTATATCCAAATTGATTGGAGTTATTATGCCAAAAAAAATTAAAACTTTAGTGGAAAAAGTCCGTAAAAGTTTAGAAGATGATATTATAAATGGAAAGTATAAAGTGGGTGAAAAAATACCTTCAGAAGCCGGTCTTGTTGAACAACTTCAAGTTGGAAGAAATACAGTACGTGAGGCCATACAATCTTTAATTTATATGGGAATACTAGAAGCAAAACAAGGTAGTGGAACTTTTGTCAAAAAAAAAGATTTCTCTGCCAGTAGTTTATCACAATTAGATAAAAATCATAATTTTAAACACGTTAATGAAGTAAAAGAAATTATGATAAAACCAATTATAAAACTTGCTTGTAAAAAAAGAAATTCTGAAAATTTGAAAGAGCTTGAAGAAAAATTTTTAAAAATTAAAAAACTATATCTTGATATTTTCCCAAATGATTTTAAAGATGAAAAAAACAAAGATTTTAAACAAAAAAAAGTAAAGAAAAAAAATGAATTGGAAGAAGATAATCTTCTATTATCCAAAACATATAATTCTTTACCCCAAAAAGATATTGAAAACTTTTATAATCAATTTCAAGGTTTGGAAATTGACTTTTTAATCTCTATTATTAAATCCACCCATAATCATATATTGATATCACTTTTTAATTCTTTAGATATGCTGAACAACTTAACTGTTCCAAGGTTTGAGCCAAAGTTTTATCTAAAGCAATATGAACTAATATTATTAATTATAAAATCTCAAGATAATAAAATTCTAAAAAAAATAAATGATAATATATTCCCTTAGTTTACCCCGCCTTTCATGGTGGCGGGGTAATATCTTTCAATACTGAGTGCCAACAACAGAATTGAAAGATGGAGGGGAATCTTGGGTAAGACCCAAATATCCTATAATTTTATTTTTATAATAAAGTGATTATTATTTTATTTTCATGATCCAAAATTTATTTTTGGCATCATTTTATGGCACTTAAAATTGTGTGTTTTTAGAAATGGCATATTTCATAAATAATAAATTATTATTCGTATAATTCAAAATAGTTATTGAACATTATGAATATATGCTTATAAAAACTGTGTAGGCTTAATCTAATAAATTTATTGTTTGACAAAATCGACCGGAATAAGACATCTCTATTTCCGGTTGATTTTGTTTTTAATTTTATGCAACAACTGCGTATAATTCTTTGGCACTATTATTATTTGGCATTACTTCTAAAATTTCTTCCAGATATTGTTTTGCTTCTTCATTTCTACCAATTGAAATGAGGCAACCTGAAAGGGTTATTCTGATATTGTCATCTTTTGTACGACCATAATATTCTTTAAGATAAATAATAATATCTTTTACTTTATCTAAATAATAAGCTTCTTGCACTAAACAACCAAGAGCCACTGTATTGATTGGGTTTAGAGTCATTGCTTTAGAAAAAAGTGTAAATGCATCATCATGTAATTCTAATGACATACTAACAAGTCCAAGACCTGTTAATGTTTTATCGGTTTCTTCACGAGCCACTGCTTCTTTATAATAACCATAAGCTAGTGAAATTTCACCATTTTGAACTGCAATTGTAGCTAAACCCATATATGGTGTTGCTTCATCATCAGCCACTTGACGTGCCTTTTCATAATATTCACGAGCTTTATCATAATCAGCCATAAACAAATAACATTCACCAAGTTCTTTATTAATTTCGTAATCTAAATAGTTTTTCATTTTCCCCTCCAAATATTGGTAAAAAAACTTATTTTTTATATTTTCCCTTATGCATTGTCTGTGCCATATTGTTTTTTACAAATAATTTCAATAAATTATAAATATAAAAAATTTAGATGGGAAAATTTTGTCAGTTGATTGACATAGTTATTTTGCTTGATTTTTATATATGGGAAGATTTTTCCTAGTGAAGAGTTTCACTCATAATTTTATTTTCAAGAAAACGCTTATTAATTTGTGTTTCCTTAAATAATTAAGATAACAAACTCCATTTTATTGTTCAAAAACAGTTTGTCATTAAACTAATATTTAAGTAGAAAATTCATAATATATAATTTTAAAAAAAACACAAGTAAGTATTTATATAAATAGATATTTTTTTTAAAGAATTAAAAAAATAATTTATTATTAAATTAAAATTTATTCTTGACAAAAAATAATAATATTAGGGCATTTTTGGAAAAAAATTGTCCTGAAATGCCCTAAACACTTCATTGGAGCATGGCGACATTGAAGTGCAAAAAGCAAGAATAGAAGCGGCTTTGCCACTTCGTTAAATGATTGCTTTTTGAAAGTCTTATAGGGTAGAGTTCTCAATTTTTATTGAAACTGCTCTAGGAGATTATGAAAATGTTAGTTGTGGTAAAATATTAACTTTTTATCAGATATTTTTGCTCTTATGTTTTGGCTAAATTTGAATATTGTATTATTTTTATGAGTTATTATAGCCAAATCTAGTTTTTCCAGTGTATTATAATTTGAAAAACTCTTATAGTATTTGAGAATAAGGTGAGCATAAATTTTCATTCTTAATGCTTTATGCTTTTGTTCCAAGTGAATAATGGGAATGCTTATATTTTTATGTTCATAAGTGGCATATTTATTTAAGAAATTCATAATTTGCTCAGAGAAAAAGTCATTATCTTCTTCACAATTTTTATGTAAGTTCTTTATTATATTAATAAAGTTTGGATTTTCCTTAATAAATAGGGGAATAATATTTTTACGCACTCTGTTTCGTAAAAATTGTTCATCCTGATTTGACTGATCTTCTGAGAATAAAAAATTTGTATCAAGAACAAGTTTTTTCAAACTTTCTTTTTTTTCTTCAAGTAATGGTCGAACAATTTTTCTTATTGGACAAAAATTTTTCATGCCTGCGAATGTTGCAGTGCCTCTAATTAGCCTCATAATTATATCTTCTGCCAAGTCATCGGCATGATGAGCTGTGCATATATAGTCAAAATTTATTTCTGCTCTGATTTTTTCAAAAAAATCATAACGTAAAATTCTCCCTGCTTCTTCAAGCCCCAAATGATTATTTTTAGCATAACTTATTACATCTGTTTCTTGATAATGAAAATTTATGTGAAATTTTTGACAAATTTTTTGTATCATGATTTGTTCAGCATTACTTTCTGCTCTTATTAAATGATTAAAGTGAACAACTTGAAAATTTAAAGTATATTTTTTTTGTAAAGCTAAAAAAATAATAAGCATGGCAATTGAGTCTATTCCACCTGAAATTGCCAATAAAAATTTTATTTTTTCTAAATAAATTAGATGATTATGCTTCTTTATGATTTCTTCAAGGTTTGCTTTAATTTTTAAACATAATAAGGCATTTTCTCTTGAAAGGCTTCCTAAATGCAAAGGTATTTCTTGTTCATATGTGAAAATATCTTTCATGAATAAAACTTTTTCCACTCTTCTAAGAATAGTAAAGCTGTTTCTATTTCGCTAAGCTCCCCTTCTCTTTGTTTTATTGTATTTAAAATTTCATTAAAATCAGCATTTGGGCTCAAATTATACTTTTCAAACAATTTTTCAATATCTTGTTTTATATTATCATTGAGCTCATTTGGTAAGCCAACTATTTCTTTTTCTTTTAACCAAGATGTTGAAGTTTGTTCTATATAATTAAGTAAAGTTTCCATTCTGTGAGTATAACAATGCTCTTGCAAAATCCTTTTGCGGGCATTTGTAGTTATAAGTTCACGTTTATCCGGATTTTTTAAATAATATGTGATACTTTCATGTAGCTCTTCCATGCTACCAAAAGTTGCCAATTCTGTATTTTGATTAAAATCTTTGATACTTGAGCTATTAAACAATTCAGGCATTAAACTTCTTTCATCAACTAATTGGAAAGATTGCATACTTGCCAATTCAAAAGTGCGTGGATTTACAAAATCACCTTTTGAGATTAATTCTTTAACATTTAAACTTGAGTGTAAATTGAGATTGATTTTAGTAGCATTATAAATTTTAATACTTTCTTCAGGGCTAATTCTTTTTCCTTCATTTTGAAGATATTTTTTTAGCAATTCATCATTATCCCAATCTGAACCCCAAATTTTGAAATTATATTTGATTAATGAACGAAAAGCAATTCTTCGGTTTGGGTATCCTGCCCCCATGAAGCCCAAATCAGATCCATAATAATTTAATTCTTCAGTATTTAAATCTTCTTTCTTATGGAAATTGGGCATGGCTGCCAATGGTAAATAATAGGCATTTTTACAGCCAATTTCCTTTAATTTATTTAAAAAATCTTCTTTTTGAATTATGAAAAAATAATCATAGTAAAGAGCAAAACTTTGCCAATAGGAAAACACCTTGTAATCTTCCACAAACCACATGGCTGTTTTTATATTATCTTGTTGAAATTTTTTTAAAATTGTACGGTTTAATGGTGCTTGTGCCATAGCCAAAACCAAGTCAGGTTGAAAACTTTCTGCCAAGGCATATACAGCTTGTGATATAAGTTGGACAAGGCCTTGATCAAGGGAGTTTAATCTGGCTTGATTAATTTTTAAATTATGTAAGGTTTTGTAAGCATTCAAAAATGGCGGTGCATCAAAAATTTCTACTTGATGCCCAAGCTCTTTTAATGCATCTGCACAATAATAAGTGATTGGTAATGAACCACCATAAATGGGAGGAACAAGTAAAACTTTAACTCTTCTATTCATTTTTTATTCCATAAAAAATTTAAAATTTATTTTTTGGTTTTTACACTATGGCATGATTTTAGATATTAAATAAAAATAGTTATATTATTATTTGACAAAATGTTTTTTCAGGAAAGGGGGAGTTTGAGGGGGGAAATTTTACCCAGCTTATGTCGAACAAAGTGAGACTAAGCGTCATGAACTGGTTAAAAAAATGGGGTTCCCCTCTCAATAACTCACGTCATTCCAATTCTTATATTAAAAGATATTTTTATCAAAATTTCTTGGTGAA
>CAYJGE010000070.1:0-15305 GCA_964369835.1 uncultured Mailhella sp. | reverse complement strand
GTCAATATATTATAAAAGTGAAAAACTATTTCAATTAAGATGCGTTAGCCCTGCCTTATTCCCCGGGGGCAACGTGACTGCGGATTAAGGAACCTCATTTTTTGAAAATAATGAATTTTCCCCCTCAAACGTAAGAAGTCGCTTCCCCCCTTCCTGAAAAAACATATTTTATACGAAAAATATAAAAGTTTTTATTGTAAAAAAATAATATATCAATGCATTATATAATTATTTTGCTATGTTGAGACCTCTGCACAATTCATTGTGCAGAGGTCTTATTTATTTTTCAAAATTATTTTTTAATTTGTTTTACGCTGGCAAAATTCTATTTTTTCACCATTTGCACCCTTAATAAAAAAGAAATAGACTCCATTTTCAAAAAGAAAGTCCACATAACCTATTTCTCCAAGTAAAAGCCCTTCATCTAAATTCTTAAAATATTGATAATCTGCTTCAATATCTTCAGAAGCATAGGCTATATGGTCTAGGATTATTTTATTTACGGAAGGATTTTCCATAAACTCATAAACAATATTACCATCTGTTAAAAAAGCAAATCTCATTCCATTGTTTTCATATTGATCAATTATGGAATAATTTAAAATTTTAGTATAAAAATCAATAGCTTTATCAATGTTTGGAACATTTAAATTGAGATGATTCAACGGTCTATTAAAAAACGACATAATAACTCCTATAAACTTGTACGCATTTTGGCACTATTTAAAAATTCAGTATCGGCATATTTTATATAATCTTGAATTTCCGAAATCATATCTTCCCTATCCTTTGGCAATGTGCCATAAACACTGCTGGAATTTGTAGGATGAATTCCATAAAACGGAACATTTTCAAGGTTTATATTTTGAATAATTTTGATTTCTTCTTCTAAGATTTCAAGCTCGGTTGCAGGTGTAAAAAGCCCCATTTCCATATCTTTTTTCATTGCACTGCCCTCAAAAAGTCCAAGAGTGCAAAACCAAATAATGGAAGGCTTTGTTTCATTAATTAATTTGACTGTATCAATTGCGTTTTGTTCTCCCTTACCTTTTCCCCCTATGCCAAGTATATAGCCGTCGCAGTGGCGTATCCCAAACTTATTCAGCCTTAGCATTTGTTCTCTGGCTTCATCTAAGGTATTACCTTTATTAATATTTATCAATGTTTCGGCATTACCTGATTCAGCGCCCAGCCATAAATCATTAATCCTCATGTTTTTAATGGCAATTAAGTCATCATCGCTTTTAGCCTTAATATTTGAAATGGAAGCATACATGGTTATGACTGAAACTTCCGGAATATGTTTAATGATTAAATTTGTTATTTTTTCTAACTTTGCCCGACTAAGTACAAAAGCATCACCATTCACAAGGAAAATTCTATCTATTTTAGAATAAGTTCTTCTAAGTTCCAAAATATCTTCTTCAACTTGCCGGAGGGGTTCAACTTTAAATTTATCCGACTTATACATAGCACAAAAACCACATTTATTATGGGCGCATCCAACTGTCACTTGTAAAAGTTTTGTATTAAGCATGGCCTCAACGGGGGGCCGATAAGTTGTTCCTGTAAATCTCATATTATCCTCCAAATAGTCTCTGTATATTATAAATTTGTGGAAGTGATGTTCATAAGCATATCTTCATAAAAACGAGATAAATAAATTATTTATAATGTATTGAATTATAAGAAAAACAATTATTTTTATTTATGAAGTATGTGCTTTAACTTGGCAGACTGTTTTTATACAGAGATAAACAAAACCGATACCGGCAACTTTTTATAGTACAAAAAAATCACAAAGTATCGGTTGCTGTTTTGATTTTGGGAATAATATAATTTCAATTATTTTTTTGGCAAGCCTTATAAATATTAAATTTTAAAAATTACAAGGTAAATTTAACCACATAATACCCACCAACACATAGCCAAAGGGCTAAAATTGTTGCTAAAACAAATGGTCTTGGACCTACAGATTTAATTTTATTAAAACTTGTTTCCATGCCAAGGGCACACATGGCCATTGTCAATAAAAATACATCAAAGGTATTGATAGCGTTAACCACATCAACAGGCAATAAATTTAAGGAATTAAAACCTATACAAACAACAAAAAGAACAGCAAACCACGGGAAAGTTTTAAAAGTATATTTTCCACCTCTGCAAGCATTTTCATCTTGTGGGTCATCATCACAGTCCGTAAAATCGGGAAATGCTCTCAGCCAGTAACCAAGGCAAATCAATAATGGAGCAATCATAATTACCCTAATCATTTTTACAATAACAGCCACATTGCCTGCTTCAATGGAAATGGACTGTCCGGCAGCCACAACGTGCGCAACCTCATGCAGAGTCGAGCCCACATAAACACCATATTGATCCGGTGTTAAATCAAAAATACCACTACCATAAAGGGCAGGATATGCAAACATGGCTATGGTTCCGAAAATAACCACAGTGCCCACAGCCACACTACTTTCATAGTTCTTACCTTTTACAACAGGCTCTGTGGCAAGAACAGCCGCAGCACCACATACAGCACTGCCGGCAGTGGTCAGAAAAGTGACCCGCCTTGGGATTTTCAGAACTTTAATTCCAAGCCATGAACCGCCAACAAATGTTGTTACAAGCATAAAAACAGCTATGGCAAAACTATTAAATCCTACCAAAAAAAGATCTTGAAACGTCAGACGAAAACCATATAAAATTATTGCCAATCGCAATAGGGTTTTTGATGAAAATAAAATACCGACCAAATAAAAGTCAGGCATGGCTTTGTGTAAGGTATTGCCATAAATCATACCAAGCACAATGCCCACAATAAGTGGACTTAGCCCCAAAGCAGTAAAGAAAGGAAATTGTGAAATTTGCCAAACAGCACTGGAAAAAAGTATTACAAAAAATACACCGCCCACCAGTCTGGCATTATTTTCGCTCTTAATTTGTGGAAACTTCATTTGATAGCATTCTCCTAGTTGAAAATAAAGATGTCAAGATTTATGACATTAATTAAAAAAAATAGCAACATATTTTAATTTTCTTGTGAAATAATTTACACGTTAATTCGGTTTTGATTTGGGTTGATGATATATCATAGAGTAGGATTGTCGGATAATGTAATAAAAATATTGGCAGTCATTGCGAACGAGTGAAACGAGTGTGGCAATCTTGGCGTACAATCGGGAACTTTAAAATATTATATTAACGCAACAATTAGGACAGCCTTTAACGCCAAGATTGCCACGTCGGTTCTTGCGAACCTCCTCGCAATGACACCACTTTTGTTTTTTTCCTTGATATATCGGAGAGTTAATGTTGTCTGTTTATGAAATAAAAACAATAAAACCTCTGCCATTTTATTTGACAGAGGTTTTGTTTATAAATTATTTTTTTTATATTCTGAATAAGCCTGAATAATGTCTTCTGTGCCATTTATTTTGGCTTCTTCCACAGCTTCTCGCATAAGTCGTCCGACATATTGAAGTAAACGCCTTTTTGCTTCCTTATTACTGCTTTTTTTATATTCTGAAATGGCAGATTTCAAATCTTCGGTCAAGGGCAGATGAGCTAAATGACCGGGAGCAAGTTTAACCAGTTCTTCCCCTATTTCTTGCGCTTTGGTACTGTCTCTTTTTTTTTGGGAGCGACTGACGACTATTTCTTCAAAATCATCATTCTCTTTATATTGATAGCTTTTTTTTCTTGGCATTATTGTTCTCTGTTTAGCTCGTCGTCGTCATCATCCATACTATAAACGGCATTTTCTTCTTCAAGTGTATCAATTTTTTCAGACAACCAATCGTGTAAAGCCTTGGCTGTTTGAAAATTTAATAAAATTTTTGAATGAATATTACGAATAACAACCCTTGTATCTTCATCAAAAGGTACAAGCTCAGGCCCTAAAACCCCGTCAGAAGAAATGGTACGTTCTGAAAATGAAGGCATTTTATCCTTTTCATGATAAAAATTCATTTCAATTTCACCTTGCGGATTTATTCCACCCCAAACGCCATGGGTATATTGCAAATTTAGACTTGAATTTTCTTCATATTCAAAACGAACTTTAGTGGGTAAACTCATTTTTTTCTCCAAATGTCAGAGCTGATATTATAAATTTTACTATACGCAACTTTTATTCATGGTTATAAAACATTGATTAAATCAAAATCTATCTAACCACTATTAATCATTATCTATTCCAATCACTTTGCCAAGTTTTTTAATTTCTTTTTTAAGTCTGGAAGAAAATTTAGCTTCTTTTTTTTCTTCAAGAAGTTGGTATATTTCAAGAAGTTCTTCCTGTTCTGCTGTTATTTTCTTTGGTGTGGCAACAATAATTTCAAGCAACATATCCCCTATTCTTCTTTCATTCGGATATGGCAAACCTTTTTTGGCTATTCTAAAAATTGTGCCACTTTGAGTGCCTTTTGGAATATCAAACTCCATGTCTTCGTCCAAGGTGGGAATCTTTGCCTTATATCCAAGGGCAGCCTGAGGAAAGGTAATGGTTAAAGAATAGGTTAGGTTTTGATCTTCACGTCCAAAAACCTTGTCTTCGCCCACAAGTAAAACCACATAAAGGTCTCCGTGTGGGCCTCCATTTTTACCTGCTTCACCCTCACCCCTAAGTCTAAGCCTTGAGCCATGGTTTACACCTGCCGGAATATGCACACTAAGTTCACGCATCTCTTCCATTAATCCTGAGCCCTTACATTTGGGGCAAGGTCTTGGAATAACATAACCGCGTCCATTACAAGTATGACAGGTTGTTGCAAACTGGAATGGCCCTTGACGCTGAACAACTTGCCCGGAACCATGACAAACGGGGCAAGTTTCCTTTTGAGTTCCCTCGGCGGCACCGCTACCATCACAAAGATCACAGGTGGAATGGCGTGGAATTGTGAGTTTAATATCATCACCTTTGGCAGCTTGACGAAAACTTATCTTCAAATCATAGCGTAAGTCATCACCTGCTGTGGCTCTGGGCCCTGATGAACGTCGTCCAAACCCAAACAAATCGCCAAAAATATCACCAAATTGTGAAAAAATATCTTCGTTTGAAAAGCCAAAACCACTATTATCCGCATGTCCAAAACGGTCATAATGTGAACGTTTTTTACTATCCCTAAGTACATCGTAAGCCGAGGCAGCTTCTTTAAATTTTACTTCAGCCTCCTTGTTATTGGGATTTCTATCAGGGTGAAGTTCAAAGGCAATTTTGCGATAGGCTTTTTTTATTTCATCGGCACTGGCATCTCTACTGACTCCAAGAACTTCATAATAATCTCTTTGACTCATACTTTAATCACTTCTTTCTAAATATAAGCCCATACTGTTTTACAGGCTGAAAATTTTTAAATTAAAAATGAAATTTTAAGAACATATTGATAAAGTCAAATTATGTTCACAAATTTCTATCTAAAATTTTATTACATTTATTGAGGTTTTACAAATAATTAACACAATTAATGATTAAATTTTTAATAATTAAAATTCAATCACTCAAATTTAATCATTAAATTTGAGACTAATTGTTTATCATAACATTAATCATCTATCATATTTTGTTGTAAATCTTCATCTTCACCGACTGGATTAAAATAATCTTTATTTTCAGGCATAATTTTACCGGCGGCAATTTCCCTAAGGGCTGTCACCACTTCTTTATTTCTGCATGCAATAAGTGGTTCATAGCCATTTCTGAATTGACGAACTCTCTTAATTGCCATTTGCACCAATAAGAAACGGTTGTCGATGCGTTGTTGACAGTCTTCCACTGTAATTCTTGCCATTATTCCTCCAAGGTTATGGGCTATTATTTAGTTTAAGCCAAAAATATTGGCAATAACCCAAATAAAATAATTGATAACTCATTATTTTATTTTATATTAATTGTACTGTTTAATAATATTTCAGCATACCAAGCTTATATATGTATCAATAAAATTAAAATTTTTAGTTTTTTAACTTGTCATTGTCAAGTTAAATTGTTATCTTTATTTAACTTTAATTAGTCAATATTGAAAAAACGTTCAAGAAAACGCCGATTAAATCGAATTTTCTTAGTTTTTGAATATAAAAAACCGATTTTACTGTGTTTGCCTCACTGACTAAAATCTGTATTTCCTTAAATTATATCATGCCTTAATTTTAACTTTTATTTTTTTGTCAATTTTTTTTGCTATCAACTTTTTTGGCACAAGGCACATAATATTATTTATCATAACAATCTGTAATTATTTTATTTTGACATTTCATTTTTTTTATTAAGTTCTTCTTGCTTGCACAAGTATATAAACTTAAATGTTTCTTTTGCCTTTAACATTCCTGTAATAATTATTTTTTTAAAAAAAGAACACTTTTTGCATTAAAAAAACATAGTTTTATTAATAAAAATCTCTCTTTCATTATTTTCCCCCTTACATTTTGTAAGGCTAAGGAAACACGATTTAATCTGTGTTTCTATGATATTTTTTAATTTTATAAATTTTTTATAAACCTTTTTACATGGAGAAATGTATGATTCATGAAAAAAAACGCTCTCAAAAAAGCATGTCATTTGTAAAAATAACAAGCATGTTTTTATGTGTGTTGTTTTGTACTTTCATGTTTAGTGCAAGTTTTGCACAGGCAGAAAAAGTACATTTGAATGCAGACTTTCCTTGGCGCCCCGTATGGAGTACGGGAACAATCAATGTTGAATTTAAAGCCGATGAAAAAATTTGCAAAGACCTCTATGGCAATTCCTGGGAAGAGGAATGTTATACTTGGCTAGGTAAAACCAATGTGACACCGCAAGGTATTATTGCCAAGGATTGGCCTGAAGGTTATTGGCAGTGGACAAGCGCCATGACACTGACATTTTACCCCACAAGCTCATGGGAAAGTGACACAACTTACCGTTTAGATCTAAGTAAATTAGTTTTACCGGAAAATGTTGTGCTTGGTAATACCCAAATAAGTTTTACCAGTATTCCCCGCAGTGCTCAAATGTTAGATCCAAAGGTATGGATTGACCCATCAGCCAAGGCCGAACATGTCCTTAGCTTTACCATGGATTTTACCGAAAGCATCAAACCTGATTTTCGTAGCTTCTTGGAAAAAAATGCCCAAGTTAAAGTTCTGAATAATTCAGGATTAAAGCTTGGCTCTTCCGAGTGGGTTTGGCTTAGTGACAATACAAGAGCTATTGTTAATGCCAAAGTTTTAGCATTGCCAAAAGATAAAAGCAATGTTGCCATCACCTTGCCAAGGGTTCGTCCTTTGTATGTTGAAGATAATCAATGGCAATTCCCCGACAGAGAAGCCTATCAAGAATTGATAGTTCCCGGAACGGATTCACTTTTATCCATTCTCGAAGTCAAGACTGAAACATGGCAAAATAAAAATTTAGCCATGGAAGAGCACCTTGTTTTTCGTTTTTCCCAACGTGTAAAAGCTGAGGAACTTTTAAAAGCAATTACGATTTTAGAATTGCCTCTATATCGTTCAGCAGAAAACGTTATTCCAAGTAATTGGAAAGAGGGTGGAATTGATGAGACAACCTTGCAAAATGCTCGTAAAATTGTACCTCAATTGGTTCAACTCCCCAATGAAAATGCCGAATATGTGCGTTTTCGTTTAGACACAAGCCCTGAGCATTATATTTTATGGAATATTCCAAGTAATTTTGGCCCAACCAATGATAAGGGTGTAAAAACTGCTTTGGGTAAAGAGCTTGAAGGTGTTGAATATATTGCAAAGGGTTATCCTCGCCTTGATCTTCTTCAAGCCGGTAACGTTCTCATGCTTGACAGTGATTTGGCTTTAATCAGCGAACACATTGACACCATCAAATGGAGCGCCCACCGCTTTAAAGATAATTCCTTGGCACTTCCTTTTATTAATAGCCTAGACGATGTTTTGAGTGATGAACAACTTAATGAGTCAACCATTGTCAGCCGTGGTGAAGTAGTATTAAAAAAAGATGATGCAAAAAATAAACACGGTTATGCCAGTTCTCCAACTTTCACAACTTTGGCTTCCAAAGATATTTTCACAAATAAAGACGGCGAGACTGCCCCCGGACTTGTTTATTTAAGTTTGGAAGGAATTAAGGACGGCGAAGTTGTAAGTAGCTATGGTCGTTTATTAATGTATTCAAACATGGGCTTGGTATTAAAAGAATTACCCGATTCAAGCATTGAAGCCTATGTATGTTATCTTGATACCGCAAAAGCCCTCAGTGGGGTAAGAGTACAAGTTTTAGGTTATAATGGAATGCCCATTGCCGAAGCAAATACAGATGGCAAAGGTAAAGCCATTTTGCCAAAATTGGAAAATTTCAGTGATGAAAAAAAACCTGCCGCTGTGGTTATTCGTCGCAGTTCATGGGACGGTGGAGAGGATATTTTATGGATGTCCCTGCTTGATCATCAGCGCTATGTGAACATGTCAGGCTTCATGGATTTGGAAGGCAGACAAAGCAGTACAAATTCATTAAACGCTTTTGTTTTTGCCGAAAGAGGAATTTTCAGACCGGGTGATACCTTGAATTTCGGAACTTTACTTCGTTCCAATGATTGGAAATTATTACCTGAAAATTTACCGCTTGTGGCAACTGTTTTTGATACTGTAAGCCGTAAAATGTATCAAGAATCTTTTGTGGCAGGAAATAATATTGAAAGTTTTTCCTATGAAATCCCCGAAAACGTACCCACAGGTCAATACAGACTTGTGATCAGTACCCCAAGCAATAGTGGCGACGGTGTTGGAATTATCCTTGGCTCAACCACAGTTCAAGTGGATAGCTTTGTACCTGATACCATGAAAATTTCAACCTCATTGGTAAGCCTTGCCAACCCTGACGTGCCAAAAGATGTGCCCACATCAGGCTGGTTGGTAACATCTGAAAAAGCCGGTGATACAGCTCTTAAGGTTCAATTAAAAACCTTATTCGGACAAGTTGCCGCCAATCGCCGTGTGGCTTCTACCATGAGTTTTTATCCTGCAAACATAAACTTTGCCGGTTATCAAGACTATACATTCCAAGATGTAACACCTTATTTTTCAAATAGTTATGATCCAATTACCCGTACTTTAAAATCTGTGGACACAGATAATAAAGGACAAGCCTTTTTACCTTTAGACTTTAGCCAATGGCGTTTTGGAACCTTGCAATGTTTTATTAAAACAGAAGGTTTTGAACCTGATGGCGGTCGTTCTGTAATGCAAGAAAAACGTTTCTTGCTTTCACCAATGCCCTATATGATTGGTTATAAGCCCGGTGAATATGCAGATAACATGGACTTTATTATTAAGGGTAATCCTGCAAAATTACAATTGGTTGCAGTAGATTCTACCTTAAAAACAACCAATCCCAAAGATTTACAGTTTGTAATTGCAAAACGTCAACCTGTCACATCATTAACCACTGACTCCTTGGGTCGTTATCACTATACCGAAACCACCATTGACACTGAAATCGGACAAAGCAAATTCAGTTTCAATGACGACGGTAGCTTGATTTATGACTTACCCACAAAGGAAGTTGGCGAGTTTTTATTGATTGTAAAACAAGCTGACAATAAAACCTTGGCAAGGGTTCCCTTTAGTGTTGTCGGTAACGATGATTTAAGACCTGCCCTTTGGAGTGCCAACAACTTACCACCTGCAAAGCTAAATATCAAATCCGATAAAAAAGCTTATAATGGCGGTGAAACTGCCCAAATCATGGTAAATTCTCCATATGAAGGCGTTGCCTTATTAACCTTGGAAAGAGACACTGTTGTTAGCCATGCATGGGTTGAAGTTCCCATGGGTAGCAGTATGCATAAGCTTGAAATTCCAAAAGAATTTGTAGGCAGAGGCTATATCCAAGTATTAATGGGCAGATCACCAAAATCCGATGCTATTTTCTTGCAACCTCAAAGTTTTGCCATGACACCTATAACTGTCAATACAGACAGCCGTGAGATTAAATTAAAAATTAATGCTCAAGATAAGGTCATGCCGGGCAAAGCATTGTCATTCAATATTAAAAATACTTCCAACAGACCTGTAGAAGCCATTGTTTTTGCAGTTGATGAAGGTATTTTACAATTATCAACCTATAGAACACCAAACCCATTAAGCTATCTCTTGTTGGATAGAGCTTTGGAAGTTTTCACAGCTCAATTATTTGATCGCACCATGCCTCAAGATGATAAGATAATGAAACGCTTGTCAGCCTTTGGTGGTGGTTCATTTGATGGACTTGATCCTTTTGCGGCACTTTTGGGCTCATTCCAAAATCCATTTAAACGTACTCAAGAAGCCCCTGTGGCTTGGTGGAGTGGAGTAATTGAAGTTCCTGCATCAGGAATGGATCTTGAAATTCCAATTCCAAGCTATTATAACGGTAACCTTAGAATTATGGCAGTTGCCACCTCCGATAGGGGCGTAGGCAGTATTGCTAAAAATGTCTTTGTACAAGCAGATCAAGTAATTACACCTCAATTACCTGCCATGGCAGCCCTTGGTGATAATTTTGACGCTTCCATTGCCGTTACCAATACAACAGACAAGGCAATTAACTTAAAAACAAGCTATGTTGTTGATTCAAAAAGTATGGCAAAAGATTTTAAACTAATTAACTTCCCTCAAAACATCAGTTTAGGACCAAAGGAAGAAAAATTATTGCCATTCAAAATGAGCATAGGAAATGAACCGGGTGAAGCTATTATTAACTTTACAACCCAAGATGAACAAGGGCGTGTGGTGGAAAGAGCTGCTTCCCTCAGTATTCGTCCGGCTGTATTGCCATATTATAGCAATGAAAACTTTGTGGTAAACCAATCCACAAAACTTAATACTGACCGTGAAATGCTTAGTTATGGTGCCGAAACATCATTAACTCTCTCAAGTATTCCTATTCCTCTTCTAAGGTCAAGCTTAAGTTATTTGGATAATTATCCTTATGATTGCGTAGAACAAATAATCAGTAAGGCTTTCCCACTTGCCATATTGAAAAATACTCAATACTATGAAGAACTTGCCAATAATACCATGAGCTTACAAGCTGACAATTTGGAAAAAACAATTAAAAATGCCAATAATGTCATAATTTCAGCTTATAATCCTTATAATGGTATGAGCATGTGGACAGACAGAAGTATCTATGATATTTTCCTAACTGCCTATGCAGCCGATTATATTTTAGAGTTAATTGATGCAAATATGCCTGTTCCTCCGGGATTTGTACCTCAGATTTTCACCACCCTTGAAAATCAATTGCGTTACAGCCCTCATTATATAGAGGATGCCAGAGCTATGGCCTATGCAACATGGGTTCTTGCCAGAGCCGGCTATGTTGTCACAAGTCAATTGGAAATGTTAGAATCATATAATCGTGAATTTGAGATTTCCGGAGATGTTATCAATTCCTTGATGGCAGGTGCTTATCAGGCATTGTTCATGAAAGCCGATGCTCAAAGACATTTGGACTTGGTAAGTGATACATTGCCAAGTAATTGGAAAAATTCCTCCGGAATGTTTGATAAATTGTCACAATATGGCTTACATGCCGTGGTTTTGGCAAAACACTTCCCAAGCGAATTTAAAAAGGCAATGCCATTTTTACAAGATTCCATTTATGGTGGATTAAATGCTCCCCATGCAACTTTAGGTGCTTCCATGGCCGCCCGTGCTCTTTTGGAAATATTGGAAGTTAGTGGAAAACAAGACAGTAATATGAAAGATCTTGAAGTTCTTTGTGCTAAATATAGTGTTGACAATGGAGATTCCTCTGCTGTTGCCTATGGTAGCCTATTACTCTTGGACGCTCCAAATTGTACAGCCTTTGATATTAAAATTCCAAAGGGAGAAAAAGTATTTTCTCAAATTCAAAACTATGGTTATGATACAACAGTTCCAACCGAATATGTAAGTAAAGGCATAAGTTTGGATCGTTATATTTCCTTTGCAAATGATGATGAAGCAAACTTTGACGGAATTGTCGACCAAGGTGATGTGCTTAGGGTTGATGTTGAAGTGAGTTTAACAGAAACAGATTATGCACAGGTTGCCATTGTGGATCTCTTGCCGGGTGGATTTGAGCTTGTACTAAATCATGAGGGTGATACATCATCACATTATGAACTAAGCCTCTTTAGACAAGAAGACAGAGTTATTGCTTATATTGACGCATTTTCAACCCAAGTAAGCACCATAACCTATCATATTCGTGCAATTACCAAGGGTGATTTTACACATCCTGCAGTGTATGCCGAAGGTCTTTTTGACAGAACTTTAAGAGCAAATACACCTGCTGAAAAAATTAAAGTTGTAAGTCCCGAATAACTAATCCTTTAACCCATTGATACCGAGAAAATCGAAATATGATTTTTTCGGTATCATTTAAGATTTTTTAGCTTATCCACGCTGAGAAAGTCAAAATAACTTTTTCAGCGTGGATTAATTAAAAAATATGTGTTTATTAATTAATTTGGTTTTATGCTTAGTCTTGTATGATTAAGTAGTAGTTAGTTTTTTATTTCGTTAACCGACAACATTAACTCTAGGATATATCAAGATAAAAACAAAAGTGGAGTCATTGCGAGGACGAAGCCCGCAAGGGCTCCCTTATTCCGTGGACGTGGCAATCTCCCCGTTAAAGGCTGTCCCCGTTAAAAAGTTAAATTGTAATAAAAAAGATTAAACCTAACAAAAATATGCATAAATAAAGATCAAAATTCGGAGTAACATGTCATCATTCTTTCACAAATTATATTCTACTAAATTTAGAAAATTTCTTTTTGGCGGATTTCTTTTGGGATTTCTTGCAACTTCTTGCCTCGCCCTCTATATAATTCTGGTTCCACCTCCACCACTATGGGACAAGCTCGACTTCTCCCCATTAATAATGGACAACAAAGGCCAACTAATGCGTATGGCCTTAACAGAAGATGAAAAATATCGAGAAAGAGTTACATTTAAAAACATTCCCGAAAACGTTCGCAATGCGGTTATGCTCTACGAAGACCGTTATTACTACTATCACCCGGGCGTAAACCCCTTTGCAATACTTAGGGCTATTAAAAATACATTAATCGGCACAAGAAGAATGGGCGCTTCCACAATAGCCATGCAAGTGGCACGCCTACGCTACAACCTTGTGACCAAAACCATACCAGGAAAATTTAAACAAATGATATTAGCCATGCAACTAATCTGGCATTACGGCCATGATGAAGTGCTTGAAGCTTATTTTAATTTGGCTCCCTATGGGGGAAATATCGAGGGAATTGGTGCCGCCTCCAGAATTTATTTTCAGCAACCCATCGAAAATCTAACCACAAGCCAAGCTCTGGCCCTCACCCTCATTCCCCAAAACCCAAGGGCTCGTGCATTAAAAAGCCTTGAGAAAGGTAGACTTGCCTTTGATGAAAATTTTAACCAAGCCAGAGACACTTTACACGCTGACTGGAATAGAAACTATCCCGATCAACCCGTCCCCGAAAAAGCACAGCCATTAAGAATTTATACCACTCGCAACTTGCCCTTAATTGCTCCTCACCTAACCACAGAACTCTTATTGGAAAACAAAAAAAATCCTGATAAATCATATCAAATAAATACAACAATTGACAGTTCAGCCCAAAATCTATTGGAAACAAATGTTAAAAACTTTGTTGCCCATAATAGTTTTTATGGAATTAAAAATGCAACTGCCATATTATTACATTGGCCAAGCATGGAAGTAAGAGCTTTGGTTGGTTCGGCAGACTTTTATAATGAGCAAATTGACGGACAAGTGGACGGTACAAAAGCCAAACGCTCGCCAGGATCAACATTAAAACCATTTATCTATGCTTTGGCACTAGATCAAGGTATTATTCACCCCCAAACCATGTTGATGGACGCTCCCAAAAGCTTTGGAGAATATAATCCCGAAAATTTTGACAAGCAATTTCAAGGCCCCATTCCTGCCAAAGATGCCTTGCGTCTTAGCCGAAATGTGCCTGCCATTTCCCTTGCCACCAAATTGGATCCCACACTCTATAACTATTTAAAAAGGGGAAATGTGGATTTAAAACATGAAGTGGGACATTATGGGCTTAGCTTGGTTCTTGGAGGCGCAGAGCTTAGCATGCGAGAACTGACAACATTATATGCTTCACTTGCCAATGGTGGAGTATGGCAACCTTTAAAATTTACCAATAATAATCTTAATAATCAGTTTGGTAAGCCCGAACAAAATCAAATACAGGATGATCAATCCCGCCCAATATCGCTAATTTCACCTGAGGCAGGACTTGCCACACTTTATATGCTTCAATCCTATAACCCTAATTTCAATTCCAATAAAAATGCTCTGCCCTATCGCTATAAAACAGGAACTTCCAATGGCTTTCGTGATGCATGGACCATTGGCATTGTCGGCCCCTATGTTTTGGCAATTTGGCTGGGGAATTTTGATAATAGAGCAAATTCCATGCTAATAGGCAGCAGAGTAGCTGTTCCCCTGTATAAACAAGTTGCTACACATTTGGAATATACCTATAAACTTGATGATATTTTAGCAAGAAAATATTTGGAAACGGACTTGATTGAAATTGAAACTTGTCGAGATACGGGAGATGTGCAAATAGAATTATGTGACCAAAGAGTTAAAACTTGGTTTATTCCCGGACGTTCGCCCATTAAAAATTCAAATGTTTATCGAAAAATTTGGGTGGATAAGGAAAGTGGATTAAGACTTTGCGGGCCTTCAGAAAATGCTGAAGAAGTGATTTGGGAATTTTGGCCAAGTGAGCTATATACTTTATTTTCTGAAGCAGGACTGCATAAACCTTTACCCCCACAATTTGCAGAGCCTTGCAATTCCTTTACAAGTATTGATGAAAACAGTATTGAAATTAAAAGCCCAAACACGGGAGTTATTTATCACATAGGGAATAATCTAAACGATACTATTCCCTTTACTGCCACAACCACAGCCCATGCCAATACTTTGTTTTGGTTTGTAAATGAGGAATATGTGGGAAGCTCGGAGCCGCAAAACTCATTTTTATGGAAAATGAAAATAGGTGAACATAATATTCAAGTAATTGATGATTTGGGACAAAGCAAGAAATTAAAAATTAAAATCGAATATTAAAAATTTTCTCATCACTTTTTTATTATAATTTTCAAACTTGACAATGGATAAATGAAGCCTTGTCTAAAAAAAAAAGGGTGACAAGATTTAGGATTTACTTGTCACCCTTGGGTTAAACCCACACCATTCCGGTTAAAAAAAACCATAATTATGGCATGATTTTTGATTTTAGACATTAAATAAAATA